>JAQWFD010000052.1 GCA_028704555.1 Desulfobacterales bacterium | reverse complement strand
GGTTGTCATGGTGGCAGTCAGCCTGGCAACGCAAGAAAAACATGCGTCAAAGCATGAGATGATCCATTATATTCCGGAAGATGAAGCCGTTATCTCAGGCAAATACTAAAAATATAAACCCTTATAATCTTTGTCCGGTCAGGGCGGATGCAGGTCCAGCCGCCCTGGCCACCCCCTTTCTGTAACGTTTCAGACAGGTTCATATTTTTAGGCAAAGGCATCGCCTCGCTCCAAGAGCTTGGCGAGCTGACTATATCCATTCCGTGGGGTGCGGAAAAACTCAAAAAAGGCCAGATCATCAACTGTTCGAACGTGCACGAAAGCCCGATTCTGAGATTTAAAGAAAGAATGCAGGCCGGGGAAATCAAATCCACCTTAAATTTTCCGTTGTTCATCAAAGGTGAGTTTTACGGATTTATGGGATTTGATGAGTGCCGGTATTATCGCAATTGGATAGATGAGGATGTGTATATTCTGACCACGGCGGGTCAGATTATTACCAAAGCAATTGAGAACAAAATGTACGAAGAGGAGCTGGAAAAACATCGCAGCCGTCTGGAGTCAGTTTTCAGCAGTGTACAGGATGCTGTTGTCACTGTAGATACCCAAATGAACGTGATTTCGGCAAACAAGGCCGTGGAACATATCTGCAGGATCAAAGCCGTTATCGGCCGGCCATTTATCGATTGCGCAAGCCAATGCAATCAATCGTGCGTTGAAGTGTTCTGTTTTAAACGCTACGCTCAATGCCATCAGCGTGATGAATTTTCCCCCCCCACCCCCCCGGATTCTTCCTTAAAAAAATTTCTTACGCCAGTAACCAATCAGGTTTAAAAAAATTTTCAGATCATTCAAAAAAATTTCTGAGCCCCGGCTTGCCCGGATTCGAAAGAAGGCAAATAATATACCCGCCATACGGATCCCTTTTCTCCGAAGAGCGAACGCGCGTATCACCCCTGAAAAAATTATTATCTGTCCGATTCCCGATTAATGGTTTTCACCAATAGATGACGCTTTACAGAGTTATTTATTTCGGCATGCCACACACTGCTGATCGGTAATGATTCTCAAAATTGTGCAGGAATACTTCGGGACACCGCACATAAGTGAGGTTGACAGATGTGTAGCACTGCTACAATCAATGTGTATTTCATTTTATGCCTGATTGTTTTTTAATTTATAACATCATGAAATTATGGATAAAAAAATTTTTTTTAATTTTTAAAATCATGGCATTTGTTTTGCAAAATCTTTGAAACAAAGATCACTATCGAGCTATATGAAAAAAATCAAGTGCGGTATTTAATTTTATGTATCAACGACACATTCGTAAAAAAAGTTGATGCAACATGTCTGATAATTGGAGTATGGAAAAAAAAATTTCAAATTTCAGGTAAAAAGAAAAAGGAGTACGAAACAGGTAAAAAGAAAAAGGAGTACGAGAATGGCAAAAATAGTCAATTCGTGGAATGAGTGGGATCCGCTCAAACGCGTTATTATCGGAAGACCCGAAGGCACCAACATCCCCGCACCGGAGCCGGCGTGGTGGTATGATCGTCCGGCTGGCGGTTATCCCCTCGGTTCCTGGGGTCCTTTCCCTCAGGAAATGATCGATAAGGCCAACGAGCAGATGAACTATTTCGTCGCCCAGATAGAAAAACGCGGCGCGGTAGTCGAACGGATCGATATCGAAGATTTCATGATGAACAAACCCGTTTCAACACCGGACTGGACCCAGCTCAACTGCCACGGTGTCAACAACGTCCGCGACGTAACCATGATTCATGGTAACTACATCATTGAGGCCACAACCTCCCGCCGTACCCGGTATTGGGAATTTCTGAACCTGAGACCGATCTTTGAGAAATACTTCAAGGAAGATCCGGAATGTGTTCATTTCGCAGCTCCCAAACCGCGGCTGACCGACGAGTCTTATGTAAAAAATTACTATTATGACTTTGAAAACACCTGGACAGATGAGCAGAAAAGAGAAAAACTGCACAACTGGGAGTTCCAGCTGACCGAAAAAGAACCTCTCTGGGATGCGGCAGATGCAATGCGTTTTGGTAAGGACATCTTCCATCAGGGTTCATGCGTAACGAACAAGGGCGGTATGGACTGGCTCAAACGTATGTGCTCAGCGCTCGGACTGCGGCTTCACCATGTGCTGTTCGACACGCCTCTGGATGCGAACAAACCGAACAATTTCCACCCGTGGCACATTGACGTAAACTTTGTTCCGATGAGACCCGGCCTTGTCATGTACAATCCGGACTGGGCGCCGCGGACCCCTGAGCTGTGGGACCTGTTCAAAAAGAACGACTGGGAAATGGTTCCGGCTGCACGGCCGACATTCGTTCACCAGAACAGATGTTACCTGACCGGTCTGTACAATGGTAAATCCTGGATTTCAATGAACACCTTCTCGATCGATCCGAAAACGGTCTGTGTCGAGGCGCACGAAACCGCATACTGCGAACAGCTGGATAAACTCGGAATGGAAGTTATTCCAATTCCGTACCAGCACGTAATTCCGTTCGGCGGCGCGCTGCACTGCACCACCCTGGACGTTTATCGTGAAGGCGGCTGCGAGGATTATTTCCCGAAACAGATTAAAGGCTACTAAATAAGGCTGATAGCCTGTATCGGTTTGATTTAAAATAAGCAATTGACCGACAAAATGGATACGTTTTTCTTCGGGCAAAGGAAGACATGATCCATCTACCGGGGAAAAGTTATGCAGGGTTTGAATCATAAAAAAAATATGAAACAGCGCATCTCAAGAACCAGTAGCTGCGGTGTCGGAAAACTTTTCGGGTCCATCTGTCGTATGCGATCAGATCCCCGCAAAAATTAAAATGATGTTCTCCCCCCTGAACACCAGCATCGTAATTACAAAGAGGTTTAACACTAACACATGCTTCAAAAATTTAATTCCCGCCAGTATTTTCGTTGCATTGGAAATAAACCAGTTCAAGATAAAATTGGAAATAAACCAGTTCGAGATGAAAGAGGTATTATAGATGTCACCTATGGCCATTGGATTACTTTGTTTTATAGCGGTGTATTTTGTACTTGGTGCAGGTATGTATTTTTTGGTGAAGGGTAGCGGGAAACGCTACATCGTCTGCGGTAACAGCCTTCCGTTTTTTCTTATAGGATCAATGCTTCTGGCGCAATCATTGGATGCAAATGCCACGATGGGTAACTCTGCAGGGGCATATGGCGCCGGATTCTGGTCAGGATTCCAGTTTCCGCTGGGCCTGGCGTTGTGCCTTATTTTAACCGGATTGTTTTTTGCAAAACCGTTGAACAAGATGAAGCTGATGACGCTTCCTGATTTTTATGCGAGAAGATATGGATCGTCAGTAGAGGTACTTGTTTCGCTTTTGATGAGTTTCAGCTTTGCGATACTGGTCGCCGGAAATTTTGCCGGTTCTGCCTGGATTATTTCCATGGTTTTTGAGATTGATTACACGTGGGCGTTGATATTTATATCGATTTTCATATTGGTGTATACGGTTGCCGGAGGGCTTTACTCTTCCGCGGCTACGGACATCGTGCAGATTTATCCTGCCATTTTCGGGTTTGTGGGATGCGCGTTCTGGTTGTATTTCCATTATGGATGGGATTTTTTTTCCACGGCGATTCCGGAAAATTACTTGGATTTAAGTGGATTGATGAATATTAAAGACGGCGCGCTTTTAAATTGGGCAGGTATTGCAGCGCTGGCATTCGGCGATATTGTCGCTCTGGACTTCATGGAAAGAATTTTTGCTGCCAAAAACCCTGATGTTGCCAGAAAAGGATGTTTTTTTGGCGCAGCGTTGACCCTGGTAACCGGTGTTGCCTGTTCCTTCATCGGATTAATGAGCCTGAAGATGTTTCCGGGACTTACCGATTCCAGAATGGTTTTACCGAATATGGCGATGCTGGGCGTTCCGTTTCTTTTCGGGTTGTTTATAATGGGCGGAATTATCGGCGCGGGAGCATCTACCGCTAATGGTGGAATCTTAGGCGTATCGACGGTGATGGGAAGAAATCTGCTCCAAAAAAATATTTTGCCGGTCTGGAATCGAATGTTTCACGGCGGAAAAGCTGTCCGCGTGACCGACCGTAAACTTCTTTTTATCAGCCGGTGCATGGCATTTCCCGTCGTGGCTTTTGCTATTTATCTGGCCCATGTCAAACCGGAGCCGGGAATCCTGTTGGTTCTCGCCTTTGATGTCGTGTTTGCCGGCTGTCTGGTTCCATTGGTATTGGGCATATACTGGAAAAAGGCAAATGCTCCAGGAGCACTGGCCGCGGTTATTGTCGGGACTTTCACCCGACTGGTCCTTTATTTTTATATTCCTGAGCATCTGGCCGGTCTGGATACGCTCATATCTCCTGTGGTCGCACTGATTGCGATGGTGAGCGTCAGTCTGGTGACGCAGGAGCAGCATGCGTCAAAGTATGAAGTAATCTATGAACAACCGGATGAGGACGCGGTGCTTGCAGGGCTATGATTGATTAACTTTGTCTGTGGAAACGAGGGGCTGGCTGCATCTGGATGTGGTTGGTCCCTTTTTCTTTCTTGCTCAGAAATTTTGCTTATAGGATCAAATCGACAAAATGAACAAACAAATTTCTGCGATAATACCGGGGTCTGAAATCAAACCCGCAGCACGGAAAATGTATCTTCCGTTTGAAGGTTCTGAAAATAAACTGGAATTAATCCTGCGCCGACCGCATAAAACCATTCGGGACAATCGGGACGGCAAGTGGGACCGGGTAGCCAAAGCGGCGGGATTTACAATTGTCAGCCACATAGCCATCGCCCGCGTGGATGCCTATCTGTTGGGCGAAGCCAGCCTTTTCGTGTGGAACAACCGAATCCTGATGATTAACGGGGGTAAGGCGCTTCTGACCGATGCGTTGCCTGAAATTCTTCGGTTTATTGACCCGAAAGACATCATGTTCGCGCTTTATGAACGAAAAAATCTGACATATCCCCTTCACCAGACATCGAATTTTGAAACGGAAGCTGCTTTTGTCCAGACGTATTTCCCGGGGAAAAGTTATCGGATGGGGCCTGCCGATCATGAACACTGGCATATATTTCTTTCAGATTCCGCAGACAATACGCCTATGCGGGATGTAAAACTTCAGATTCTGATGACGAATATCGCCCCCTGTCTGCTGGAAGTGTATGCCGAAAAGCCGCCAGCCGGTTTTCAGCAGGAAGGAAAACTGTCGTGGTTGAATACACTTTATCCGGAGGCAACCGCGGACTGCTGCCAGTTTTCGCCTTGTGGATATTCCATGAACGCGGTGTTTGATTCCAGTTATTATACGGTTCACATCACGCCCCAGCCTGAGGGCTCTTACGCAAGTTTTGAAACCAATATCATGGAAAAATACTGCCCGTCTCTGATTCGGGTGATTCTGAGGTATTTCAAACCCGGAAATTTTTCATTGGTATTGACCACCACAAAGCATGAAGAATACATGCTGCTGCATAAAGAGGCGAAAGATCAAATTTCAGGCTATAAGATCAGTGATATATCAAATTATCAGTTGGGAGAAAATTTTATCGCTACATTTGTAAATTTTGAGCAGACCATGGATCATTGAAATATCTTCCAGAATTTTAAAATCCGGGAGAACGAATTCGACGGGTTGTGCCGGTATCGGTCCAAAGATGAACGCTTTTTTATAATCGAATTTTGCCGTTTATTTCACCAATGGGGCTCCCGTACCGCTTTCTCAATTCTATTTTCATTATCTTTCCGGAGCCGGTTTTGGGCATTTCATCTATAAAGACGATATATTTAGGAACCTTGAACCGGGCCAGTCCCTTCCGGCAATAGGAGACAAGCTCTTTTTCCGTCACCGTCGCCTCTTGTTTCAGCGTCACCAGCGCCTTGGGCACTTCTCCCCACCGTTTATCCGGAAACGCGATAACCGCGCAATCCAGGACTGCCGGATGGGCGTACAAAAAATTTTCAATCTCAACGGACGCGATGTTTTCCCCGCTCCGGATAATGATATCCTTGGCGCGGTCAACAATGAAAATATAGCCTTCACTGTCCACATTTGCCAGATCACCGGTGTAAAAATATCCATTTTTCATGACTTTGGCTGTTTCGTCCGGGAGGTTCCAGTACCCCTTCATCACATTATCTCCCCGGACAATGATTTCACCGACGCTCATCCCGTCCCATGGAACATCGCCACCATTCTTATTCACCACTCTCAGATCCACCCCGACCACTTCAAGGCCGGTTCGGGTGATATGGTCTATTTTAATATCTTCAGGCTGATCTGACAGAGTTTCTTTTAGATTGCCGGCGGCCAGCAGCGGGCATGTTTCAGTCAAGCCGTAACCGGGCACATACTCACAGCCGAATTTTTTCTTCATCCGTTTGGCATTGGCCGGCGACATGGAGGCTCCGCCGACCATGATCTTTTCCAGAGCGGTAAGATCAAACAGATCAAAATTACCCATTTCAAGGATACAGCTGATCATGGTGGGAACCATGAGTGTATCGGTGATTTTTTCATCCTGCATGGTTTGCAGTACGGCCTTTGGCCTGAACTGCCGCATCATGACATGAGCCCCCCCCTGATAGGTCACCGCCCATATAAAAAAGGCATCGGCAATATGAAACAGCGGGGCGACATGCATAAAAACCGTACTGTCTTTCAATGTAAAGGTGATAATCGTTGCCAGGGCATTGACATATATATTCCGATGCGTCAGCATGACCCCTTTTGGCCGGCCGGTTGTCCCGCTGGTATAATACAGATTCAGCAGATCATTTTCATCGTCCGGATCGCACCATTTTCCCTCCGTCGATGAATTGGCAACCAGGTCTTCATAGGTGCCGGTGATCCAGTCTTCATCGGCAGGGCCATCCGCGACAAAAAAACTGATTTTGGTTTTCAGGGTTTTCCTGAACTGATCCACTTTTGGCTTAAAATCCGCATGGAAAATAAGGGCTTCCACTTCGGCATCGTTTAAAATATAACTGTAGTCGTCCGGCGAAATCAGGATATTAAGCGGAAGAAGAACCCGTCCGGATTGCGCCATGGCGTAGTACAGCTCCATGTAACGGTGGGTATTATAATCCAGCACCGCAACGCGTGCGCCGGGTGACAGCTTCAGATCAAAAGTCGCATTTGCCAGCTGGGTGACCCGCTGACGAACCTGTGAATAGGTAAATCGAACAGATCCATCAATTACAGCTACCTTGTTCGGATACAATTTAACCGCGCGTTTCAGAATTCGGTTTGGGGTCATCGGTACCTGCATGTATCTGCAATTCCTTTCCTTTTGATATATTAACACTACAGAGGTTGATCACATATTTTCATTCATCCCGACGCTGTAATAACAGAGTTATGGTCTCAGGCATCAATCAATAATTCTGTCCCCTCCCCCGGCACCATCATTCATAAAAAAATTATTTGCAAAATAATTACAAAACACATTTTATGAATGTCAATCAGTTTATTTATCTTAAAAATAATTGATTTGCAAGTGCCATGTTCCGCCATCAAATGCACAATTTACAACGCCAGCAGCGCATCGAGCAAGGACATGGATGCGCCAGATCAACCGGTCCGTTTTCTAATTATTTCCCGGGCTTGATCATAACTGCGGCCATATTTTGCTGTGCGCAGCCTCGGAGTCCCGCGACAACGTGGCCGAAGATATGATCGAGCCTGGCAATTTACAACGCAAAAATGCGAACTTTACCAAATCGCTCACCTGGCAGTTCAGGCGCTGGCCCTATTCTTGATTCTGACGCTCCGGAACAGTGATCTTTCTCTGTTCCGAATCCGGATGTGTCCGATAAAATGTGACGATATGGCCGATCATCCCCACCTGTTCGCAGCCGGCTTGCTTTTCAATAAACTCAGAAATCTCTTTTTTCTGCTCCTTTTCCTTGAACTCATTAAATTTCACTTTAATCAGCTCATGGGTTAACAGCGCCTCGTCAACGGATTTAATGAGCGCGGGGCTCATTCCTTTTTGTCCGACGATGATAACCGGCTTCAGTGCGTGAGCAAGTCCCCTCAAATATTTTTTTTGAAAGCCTGCAAGCTTTTTCATAAATTCCTCCGATATTTTGTATGAACTTTTATGTTTGTTTCAGGATGAGATGGAAAAATGTTCAATATTCCCAACCCGCTGGACACACGACAGAATCATGGCAAAAAGCCAATATTTATTATGGTCACCATGGGCCAACAGCCTCATCAAATACCTTTTTTTCTCGAGTTCTGCAAGAAATTGATGGGCTGTATCTCAATCCAATGCCCGGTTTTATCTTTGCATCGCTGATATCGACAGAAAAGCAGACGAAGTGAAGATAAAACAGATATTAAACTTGACAAAAAGCTTAGTACTTATTAGAAATTATTGGATAATTAATACTATTAAAACAGGTGCTCGAACAGCTTAATAGGGAATCCCGTGAAATTCGGGAGTGGGCCCGCCGCCGTAATCGGGGACGATATCTTTGAATAAAACCACTGGGATTATTACAATTCCCGGGAAGGAAAAAGAAATCGGATGATCCGGAAGCCGGAAAACCTGCCTGACGTTGTATCGCTCTGTCGTGGATCACAGGATTATGAATCGTATCCATTCGGAAACAGGATATTTTTTCAAATTCGTAACAGGCAAAAAATTTTACCAGAGGAATACCGCTGGTATTTTAAGGGTTAAATTTTACGCCTGACCCAGAAGAAATACGCTTCACATTCTGCTGGGCAAACACCATGAAAAAATAGTCATTACCGGGTGAAGACTAACCAGCGGATTTGACATCAGCCCCAATAATCATCATAAACCGCGGTTTTTTTATTCCTGCTCAGTAACCATCCAATCTATTCAGACAAAGCAAAACACCGTCATGGCAGTCATTCAGCTTTTTTAAGGGTTCGCTCAGGCCCGTTCCGAATCATTTACGATCGACATAAAATAGAACACCGAGCAGTTATTATCTTGGGGTCGATCATAACTGCGGACATATTTTGCTGTTCGTAGCCTCAGCGTTTCGTCCGTTCCCGGATCGCGCTGGAGAAGCCGGCACTGGCCGGACGGACTCCGCGACATGGTGGCCGCAAGCATGATCAAGCCCTTATCTTCAAAGGAGGACCCGATTTGAGAAAGCTTTGGGTATTTTTATTTTCAGCCATATGGATCGCGTTTCTGACACTGCCGGTGTGGGGCCGGGATTTAAGCACACAGCTGCAGACCCCCGTGAAAGAGGCTGTCAAGACCCGTCAAAATACGCAGCGAGCCGAGGATGAATGGGCGGCAAAAAAAACGAATCTGGAAGCGGAATTTCGAATGCTGCAAAAGGAAAACGAGACACTGGAGCTGAAACACCAGGAATTGACTGCCGAAATAGACACTCGACGGGAAAAAATTGAATCCCTTGAGAATCAGATTCAACAAATTATGCGAATATCCGATGAACTGTCGCCGTTTCTTAACGATATCATGACCCGATATGTCGAACATGTCCAGAAGGATCTGCCGTTTCTTCAGGAGGAACGTGATCAGAGAATCCGGAAGCTGCGCGACATGATGAGGGACCAAACCGTCACCACCGCAGAAAAATACCGTAGATGGATGGAAGCGCTCTTCATCGAGGCCGAATACGGCAATACCGTAGAAGTGTACAGAAAAAAAATCGATTTGAACGGGAACCGACTTCTGGCGGATATTTTCAGGCTCGGAAAACTGTCGCTGTTCTGCCGTTCGCTGGATCAACAGATCACCGGATTTTATGATCCGGCAAACCAGCAATGGGAACGGCTTCCCGCCCGGTACAATTCGGCCATTCACTCGGCAATTGAAATCGGTTCAAAACACCGGGCGGCAGATCTGGTATCGCTGCCGATCGGAAAGGTTCTCGTCAAATGAAATTATGGCTTATAATCGCTTCAACTATTCTTTTTTTGGCCACCCCGTTTTATCCCGCGGTTGCCGAAGACATGCGCGCCGTTACCCTGGCGACCCGGCAAACGCAAGACAATGTTCTGAAAAAAGTCGAAAACGAACGTAAGCAGGCCGAACAGGAAGCCGAAAAAAGCCGGCAACATATTCTGGCGGACAAAACCGCCCTGACGGCTGAAATCAATCGCCTCAAATCCGCCAATCAATCGCTGAAGCAAACCCATAAACAGCTTGAGAAAACAGATTCTCAACTTATGGTAAAAGAAAAACAGGCCCTGTCACAGCTCAATGAAGCGGCCGCCATGGTAAAAGAACTCACTGGCTTTATACAAACCACGGCCAAAGATCTTAACACGCTGCTGGACCAGAGCCATCAGGCAGCCTTTGATCCCGGCCGTAGCCGCATTCTGAAACCGATTCTGGCGGATTCCGCTTTTCCCGGGATGGACGATATCCGGCAGATGACAGATCTGCTGTTTGATGAAATCCGTCGATCCGGCGAGGTGCGTATTCAGCAGGGGCCCATCGTCGAGCGTTCCGGGCATGAAACCACCGCCGACATTTTGACTCTGGGCAACTTCACGGCGGCCTACCGGCTTGAAAAAGAAACTGGCTTTCTGATCTACTCGGATAAAAGCAACCGGTTTTTTGCCCTGTCCAAACTGCCGGCGGCCAGAATTCAAAAAAATATTAACCACTACATGAATGGAACCACCGAAGATGTATTCATGGACATTTCCCGCGGCGCAGCGCTCAGGCAGCTGACCCATCAGTTAAACCTGGTGGATCAGATATGGAAAGGCGGTCCGATTGTGTGGCCCATCCTGGCCATTGCCGTCATTGCATTTCTTATCATTCTTGAACGATTCTGGGTTCTGGGCCGGATGGACATCAATGCGGATGTGCTGATGGGTAAAATAAAATCCCTGATTTCGGCAGGCAAGTGGTCGGAAATACCGGAACTCTGCGCCACTGTCGAAAAAAAGCCCGTACCCAGGGTCCTTCTGGCTGGATTTGAATGCCGTCATATGGCCCGTCCGGACATGGAAAACGTCCTGCAGGAAACCATCCTGAGAGAAATTTCACATCTGGAACGGTTCATGTCCACGCTGGGCATGCTGGCGACCGTTTCTCCCCTGCTGGGACTTCTGGGTACCGTCACAGGAATGATCAATACGTTTCACGTCATTACATATTATGGCACCGGGGATCCGCGCATGATGTCCGGCGGTATCAGTGAAGCCCTCGTGACCACCATGCTGGGTCTGGCCGTAGCCATTCCCATTATGCTGTGTCATACAATTCTGGCACGTAAAACAGAAAAAATCATTGGACAGATGGAAGAAAAAGCCGTGTCCCTGACCAATGTAATATTTAAAACCGGGCACGCGGCATGACATACTTTCTGGAACAAACCCTGTACCGGATCTCGGAAAACATCCAGTCGGGAGGTATGGTCATGATACCGCTGATGCTGGTATCGGTTGTCATGTGGGTACTGATTATTCACAAAGCGTTTTATTTCAAGCGGCTCCGGGAAAAAAACATCACCCGGAAAACGGCCGGAGAATATGTCAGTCAAAACCGGGCGCCGGACCCGAATCAATACCCCGGCATTACCAGCCATTTTGTCCGCGAATTTATTAATCGCCGCAGCGGTGATCGGACAACGGATCAGTTCATACTGGACGAAACCGTCATGCATATCGTGGCCATGCTGGACCGGCACCTGTCGGCCATCGGGGTGCTGGCCGGCGTTGCGCCGCTTCTGGGGCTCCTGGGAACCGTCATGGGAATGATGACAACCTTTGACATCATCTCCGTTTATGGAACCGGAAACGCAAAGGCCATGGCAGGCGGTATCTCGGAAGCCCTGATCACCACCCAGACAGGACTTCTGGTCGCCATTCCCGGAATTTATATGAAAACATTTCTCACCCGACGGGCGGAAAACCTTAAACAACAAATCTCCGCTCTCGGTATTTATCTGAAACGATTTGTGTGAAAAAAAGGACTCACGACTCACGACTCACGACTCACGACTGAAACCCGGAGTTTGATATGTTAAACATTACAGCGGCCCGGCGGGCCAAAAAACAAAGCGTCGAATTGAATATCGCTCCGTTGATCGATATGGTGTTTATTCTCCTGATTTTTTTTCTGGTTACCACTAGTTTTGTCAAGGAAACCGGGGTGGATATCAACCGCCCGACCGCATCGACAGCCGTCAGTAAAGACAAAGCCGGAATACTGATCGGAATCACGGAAGACAATCGTGTGTTCATGGACAACCGGGAAATAGATTCCCGGGCCGTCAGGGCTCATGTGGAACGAGCGATCGCGGAAAATCCCGAAGGACAGGTGATCATCGTGGCAGACAAAGCCAGCAATACCGGAATGGTCATTCAGGTCATGGACGGTTGCCGGATCGCCGGAGCGGAAAATGTTTCTCTGGCTGCCAGCCTTGCTACCGGACAGGGGTCATAAATTTCATGAACGATTATCAGGCCCGGATATCGATATCCGCTACTGCAAAATCATCGTCCCGATTATTATGGAAAAATATTTCTCGATGGTTGGGGGCGGCTATCCTGGCACTTTTTCTCAATGCCGCGCTGTTCAGCATCATCCCGAGCCTCATCAGCGACATACCCGATCGCACCGACGCACAAGGATCGATCCAGGCAATCAATTTCATCCGCCTCAAACCACCGGAAAAGCCGCCGGAGACCCAAAAACCGCCGGAAAAAAGCATTCCGTCAAAAAAAGAATCCACGCCGGATGCTTTACGGACGAAAATTCCCCGGCAGGCACAGGACATTTTAACGCATCCGGCCCTTCAATTTGAAATTAATCCAAAGCTTCCGGCCGGTCCGGCCGGCTTTGCCTCGACCTCAATAGCCATGGTGGATATCGGGCCGCCTCCTATGAAAGACGCCTATGAGGTTGGTGAAATTGATCGACCGCTCACGCCAATATCAAAAATACCGCCGCTGTACCCCCTGCGCGCCAAACGGATGGGCATCGAGGGATGGGTAAAGGTCAAATTTCTGGTAACTGAAACCGGCCTGGTGGATCGCGTTGAGATAAAGGGCTCCCAACCTGAAAAAATTTTTGATCAAACGGTCATCCAGTGCGTATCGACCTGGCGTTTTTCTCCCGGAACAGTTCAGGGCGTACCGGTCAAGACCTGGGCCATAACCACGGTAAAATTCACATTGGAAAACTGATGCGCATATTCATGATGAAAATCAAACTACCCATCATCCTGATCATTGCATTCTGTGGCCTGGCGCTTACCGGATATACGGTATCCGCCGCAGGAGAACCATCCGATTCCCTGCCCTATGAGGTCAGCCTGATTCTGCACAAAGCGCAAAAATTTATCGAAAACAAACAGATCCCCAGCGCGATCGAACTTCTGGAAGCCTCTTTAACCCGTCACTCGTCCAGTTATAACCATTATCTGGTACATTTTACACTGGGCAACTGCTGCATGATGGAAAAACATCTACCAGAAGCGTCGGTGCATTATCAGGCCTGTTTGAAACTCAAGGAAGATTTTCCGGAGGGATGGCTGAATCTGGCCAAATGCTTTTATGACTCCGGCAGGTTTGCCGATGCCGGCCGATGTTTTATCCGGGCGTATGACACATCCGAATCCGGGCAGGCGTCCACCCTTTATTATGCGGGCCTGTCATGGCTTCAGGCAAAAGAACCCGGCAAAGCCGCAGATATTCTGCAGAAACTGATTGATGCCCACGACCGGGCAGATCAGCATTTTGATTGGAAAGAAGCCCTGGTTCAGGCATATATTGACTCGGGCAGGCCCCGAAACGCCCTGCCGTATATCG
Source organism: Desulfobacterales bacterium (assembly GCA_028704555.1). Taxonomy (NCBI): domain Bacteria; kingdom Pseudomonadati; phylum Thermodesulfobacteriota; class Desulfobacteria; order Desulfobacterales; species Desulfobacterales bacterium. Next base: position 5,596 of record JAQWFD010000052.1, on the reverse strand, counting down.
AAGAGCTGTCTGAAAAAACAACCGGGAAAAAAAAGAAGCAGTGGCAGGAAATCCGTCTTTTTCAGTACATGTCACTGCAGATAAACGACCGCGCAAAAGCATATGCCGAATTTCTGGTCGAAGAATACCCGCTGGAATCCAAATGGTGGAAAATCCTGGCGCACATGCATCTGACCGAACACGACTATGAATCCGGGTTGACGACGCTCACGGTCTACAGCTTCCTGTCGCCTCTGAATGATGAGGAAATGCTGCTGATGGCAGAGCTTAATACCGCGGTGGACATTCCGATTCAGGCGGCCGCATGGTATGAGCGCCTGAATCAGAAAAAACCGGATGCTGACACCACCTGCCGCCTGGCCCAGTGCTACCTGAGTCTGCATGACAGTCCCAAAGCCCTGGAAACCGTAAAAAACGCACAAAACCGTTGCGACTCGGAAAAACTGAATATATTGGAGGGGCAGATACTTTTCGAAATGAAGCGATACGCTGAAGCGATGGCGGCATTTGAGTTCATTACCGCATCACATCCGGATCAGGGAGACGCCTGGCTGATGATGGGATATGCCGCATTCAATGCCGAACACTTTCAGAAAGCAAAAACCGCATTTAAACAGGCTTCAACCTTCAAATCCCACCGGGCGACCGCGAAACGGTTCCTGAAACAGCTGGAGGCCATCATCGGTCGGGAGGGATAGTTATCAGAGCTCAGGCATCAGAGGTCAAAGGGCAGAAAATACAGTGCCTGGACTTCGTTTTTTTGGGCTTGATCATAACTGCGGCCATATTCTCTTACGTGTAGTTTCGAAGTCCCGGCCGTTGCCGGCGTACGACATGGCGCGATCGGGGGAAAAGATACCGGGGCCATCAAGCGTTAAGAAGCGCAAACTGTTTGAGGCTTGCCGAGTTTTTGCGCTTTAGCTTCATGGCACCGGCATCCCCCCGTATCGTGCTGGAGAAGCCGGAAACGGCCGGGACGTTCCTCACGACGTTATGGCCGCAGTTATGATCAAGCCCAAATTTATTTAAAAACGATCAATACGCTTCTTCCGTCCTGGCGGCTGCACCGCTGATCAACGCATTGAAGGCCATTTTCAGAACAAGCGGCATATCCTCTTTAAATTCAATGGATTTCAGAGAGTCAAGCGGTCTTCCGGCAATATCTTCGGCCATGGCACGGCACCAGGAGTCAAACGCACCCAAATCCTCAATCAGTCCGCTTTCATAATCATCACTGACGGCAAACGCCGTTTCAATAAATTCCGCATAACAAGGTGTTAAAAGCAGATCTTCCAGAATGCTCACAACAAGGCGCTTATCCCGGATACAATCGCACACTTCTCCGTACACCAGCCCATAGGGACTCAATCCTCTTTCCTTGAGCCGCTGGAAGACGTGTCGATTGCGAGTAAATCCGTTCTGACGGTACACGGCCTCCTGAACCCCTTTATAAACAGCCCTGGCCATCAGTTCCCCCAGTTTGCAATGCCCGCCGGCATTGTCAAGCCGCACGCCAGTTCCCTGAACCACAAGGATATTGTCCGTTCCGGTGCCTGTGGCCTGATACGCAAGCGGACGATACGAGCTTCGGATATCCATATCCGTCAATGCGGCGGTTTTTCCCTCGGTGGCGCTGATGATCGCCCGTGTCATGGCTCGCGGCGTCAGTTTCATGTTGGGCAGAATGATAATATTAATCGTCCCGGGTTCATAATAATTTCCGCTGTCCTTAGCCATGCGCACGGCATTGGAACTGACCCCGGCGGTCACCAGAGCGGTGATCTTCATATCCCGGAATTTTTCCTGCTGAACCGACACATGATCCATATCCGCACCGGTAAACAGAAAGGACGATGTATCCGGGTCTTTTCCGATCACCTGGAAAAAATGTTTTTGGATCGAATCGATCCCCTGCTTGTGCCCCATGGCCCAGCTGGACGGGGGTGAAAAATGATTCCCGACCGTTTCAACCATGTGCTTTTCGCCTTCCAGAGTCGACACGATAGTCAGTGGCCGGTTGAAATCAATGATCAGGGTTTTATGGATGAAATCATGCATGTAGCTGTAGGCGATGCGGGCCGTTTCGATATAATCCGGTTCCAGATCCAGAGAACGGGATTTATAGATTCCATCGGATATCACCTGAATGGACGGGTCCATAAACGCATCCGAATAAATCACGGAAGACAGCCATGCAATAAAATAACCGGCGTGAACGCCCGGCCGGCAGGTCAGATCGCACGGGAAATAAAATATCATGCCGTTTTTGACGGCATCGACATCCCGCCACCCGGGTTTGCTGAAAAATGCGGCGGCAACATCCCGGTCCCCGCCGCATCCATAAATGACCTCCGGATTAAAATCCCGCCATTCCTCGAGGGACACTTTGACCACATTTCCGGTTTTATTCAATGTCGGGGCAATGCCTCCGGCAGCCCGGATCATTTCATTCTGAAAGGAATCATCGCCCGGCGTCATGACTCGATCCCGGCCCATGAGACGCATCACCCGTTTTCGCTTTTCCAGAGGGATGTGATCGACCTTTTGCCGGATCAGCGACATATCCTTTTGAATATCGGTTACAATCGCATCTGCCTCACCGGCTTTGTCAAACACATTTCCCAGCAGCCGGATGGTATCAAAACTTTCTGAAATGGAACCGGCATCCAGGCAGACCAGCGGGCATTCACCCTTCTGAAAGGCATCTATAACCCCGGTCTGAAGCGTCGAACAAAACACGATATCGGGTTTGGCAGCCTTGATACGTTCCACACTCGGGTTAAAAAAACCACCGACCACCGTCTTTGCGTCTGCTCCCCGCAGGCAGGCATCATGAAAGGTAACGGCCTGAACCGCATCGGCTGCGCCCAGACGAAACAGGATTTCGGTAATCCCCGGCACCAGGGAAACCGCCCGCACCGGTTTTTGCGCAATGGTAATCTGTTGGCCCCGGCTGTCGATAAACATCACCGGCCCGGCAAATGCATGGCTCTGGACAGACGCGAAGCACAAAAAACAACCCGCGACGATCTGAAGTACTATGCATTGAATCCATTTGGATCTTTTATTCAGAGACATAACAGTCCTCTCAGGGTCACGGAATGAATAAAATCGACAAAGATTACGCAGGATTTCGGAGTCTCGCCTGCTCGCTTACCTGTTCGTCTTCAAGGCGTATCAAAACGTGCATACCTGTTGTACGTGCTCTTTGATACAACGAAGAAGACGGACGAAAAGGCAAGCAAGACTGTGGATTTTATTTATTCCGTAACCCTTATCAAAGGCCCACACGATGAATATCGATAAAGCCCGGGTTTAATGGTTCCCCGATGGATACATCACACCCGGGCGATTTGCAAAATCAATAATCATACCGCAAAGAAACAAAAAATCGCCGTCCCGGCATGGGATAGCCCTTCGCGTAAGCATAATCCGTATCAAACAGGTTCTGGATATCGCCTTTCAGGGTCAACCCGCCCCACTTGCCGAAGTTTATAATTTTTTTACTGAGGCTCATGTTGGCAACGGTAAAACCGCCCCAGTCGATATCCGCCCACGTCGTCTCATAGTCCGTAATTTTCCTTTGTCCAGTGTAGGCAAAATTTATGAACCCTGAAAACCCCTGGTGGTCCGATACCCTGATGCCGTAAGAGGCATTCATATCAGATCTGTATAAAAGATCTTCGTCCGTGTCCTTATCCTTGTATTCGGTAAGGTATACAACGTTCAGATAGGGTTTTATTTCAAAATCCCAATTCAAAAGGTATCCCATATCCACGCCAATCTCGCCTTCGAATCCGGCTACAACGGCGTTGCCTGTATTTTCAGGGATAAGAATATTCCCGGGCTGGGTAGCGATCTGTATCATTTCTTCAAAATCCGTATAAAACCAGGTCAAACTTCCGTTGAACGTTTCATATGTCACATCCAGACCGGCCTCATACGTGCGGCTTTCTTCCGGTTTCAGATTCGGGTTTTTGGCATACGTAGTAACCCCCCCATCATATGAAACAGAATCTCCAAACATGCTGCTTGCAACCGGCATGACAAAGGCTTCCCCGTAATTCAAGCGAAATTTCAGATGCTCCTCCGGCAGCCATGCCAATCCAAGTTGAGGAATAAAACTTTCATCCTCCACAGGCTCAAAAGAAGAATCATGCATCTCGATTTCGTAGGAATCATAGCGAAAACCACCGGATACAATCACGCGATCCTCCAGAAACTTACCTTTAGCCAATACAAAACCTGCGATATCATCGTATTCATACGCTTCAGTAGAAAAGTAAATATTTTCATTTTCGTAATTACTCCAGTCACACCCTGCCGTCACAAGAAAATGCGATAAATCCATGCTGATCTGTGCTTGCGAACCCTTATAATCTGTTTTATTTATAGAAAAATTATCCATATCATAAAAATCTGGATTGCTTGCACTCGGATAAAAGCCTTCATCCTCATCGATTCCATCAAAAAATCTGACCTTCCATGTCAGGGGCAACGTCATCGAGCCACCATCATATATTACATCGACGGATTGATTCTTTTTGTTCGTGTAATCATCCAGGTCGTTGAGACTCAAGTAACTCGGCGTCCCCTGATGCTCCACCTTGTACCCGTTGAATATGGCTCCGATCCGGTTTCCCGGCATCAGTTCATAGCCTATATTCAAACTATAGCAATCTTTCCGGTCATACCCCGTATTAAAATAAGTCTGGCCCGTAGTCGTATCATAATCATCCGCCGTGGATGTTGTCACACTGCCAGATACATCCAACCGCTCTTTTTTACCCGAAAATCCAGCCCCTGTCTCCTCAAAGCCGAAATTTCCCAGCGTTCCCTCGACAAACAGATGGGGGGCCCCTTTGCCCTGCCGGGTAATGACGTTGATCACGCCGCCCACAGCCGCCGATCCATATTGAACGGCACCCGGTCCCCGGATGATCTCGATCTGTTCGATATTCTTCGTTGATATCTGGGCCACGTTGCCGGTACCGGCCCTTCGTCCGTTCAGCAGAATCAGCACATGTCCCAGGAGATCGTTTCCATGCGTCTCGGTTTTAAAGCCGCGCAACCCGACGGAGGTCAGAGATCCCGGATATTTCTGGACATACCCGATCGCTTTTTCAGCCAGCAGATCGCCCAGGTTCCGGGCCGGCGACAGCTTGATTTCCTGTGCATCGATCACCGTCAAGTTTACGGTAATTTCCTTTTTCTTTTCTTGTACTCGCCCGGCGGTCACCACCATTTCTTCCATTTTCGATACGGACTCACCGGATTCCACAGAATCAGCAGCCCATCCAAGCTGACTGAGTATAAAAATCCAGGCTCCTGCCAACACAAAAAAATATTTTTTCATCTCCTTCTCCTTGCTTAAAATCTTTTTCCCAACCCGGACAATCCGGAATAAAACAGATTATAAATAAAAAATTTTATATGCGCATCGAGTCTGGTTTATTTTAATTAATTTTTTCTATGATCACAATATTCAGTTGGATTAAGCTAACGAATGCGCGTCGGCAATTAGTTGGATGATTTGATCAGGGAGAGAATGATTTTTTATCAGCTTTCCAAAACCCGGCAATATTCGATCTGCATC
>JAQWFD010000051.1 GCA_028704555.1 Desulfobacterales bacterium | reverse complement strand
AAGAGGTCGGCCAACCGGTATGATGAGAGGTTTCCTTTGAAAGGATTCCTTATACTATCGGATTGACCGGCCTCTTTTTTTTGCACTTCGTTTTATGTCAATTTAAAAAAACTGGATCATCGAGTTAAAAGGACTTTATCACCAGGACTGGAATTTTAACATCGTCAACACGGGCGATCGCCTGAGCCTGGGGCAGAAAGACATAGTCTTCATTGAAGCGCCGATGCTTCACTGGCCGGACAGTATGTTCAGCTATCTTACCGGAGACAATATCCTGTTCAGCAATGATGCGTTCGGCCAGCATTATGCCACTGAATACATGTTTAATGACCGGGTGGATCAGGCGGAACTGATGATGGAATGCATTAAATATTACGCCAACATCTTAACGCCGTTCAGCCCGCTGGTCATTAAAAAGATTAACGAAGTGTTATCCTTCAATTTACCGGTCGATATGATTTGCACCAGTCACGGCGTTATATGGCGGGATCAGCCCGACCGGATCGTACACAAATATCTGGAATGGGCAAACGCTTACAAGGAAAATCAGATCACCCTTCTTTACGATACGATGTGGAACGGCACGCGGATAATGGCAGAAAATATCGCCGCCGGCATTAAATTGTCAGATGACACCGTCAATATCAAACTGTTCAATACGGCCAAAAGGGATAAAAACGACATCATCACCGAAGTGTTCAAATCCAAAGGAATTGTCGTGGGCTCACCGACAATCAACAGGGGCATTCTCTCTTCAATGGCAGGCATTCTGGAAGAAATCAAAGGGTTAAATTTTGCGGGCAAAAAAGCCGCTGCCTTTGGATGCTATGGCTGGAGCGGCGAATCCGTAACAATCTTATCGGATATGTTGAAGGCCTCGGGATTTGATATCGTCGATGGCGGGCTGAAAGTCCTTTGGAATCCGGATGAAAAAAGTATAAAGCAATGTATGGATTACGGGGCAAGCCTTTCAGCCCTTTTATCCTGAGCAGGCGATTCCGGGAAGCTGCTCCCCTGCCCGGAAAAGCCGGTATCAAAAAACATTTCTAAAAATCCGTTCGGGTGTTGAGATGAAACGAATAATGAAGCGCTTTTTCAGCGGGCTCTTTTTCGCCTTACTGATTCTGGCTGCGGTATTTCTGGTCCGCTACCGCCGAGGGCAGATTGAGGCTGTGCCCATACCCACGCAACCGCCCCTGGCCGTAGAAATCACCGCGGTAAAGTCCGGCACCCTGTCCATCAGGGAGCATTACCTGGGTCGAATCCAGCCGGTTCTATCCACGGCGCTGGCCTCAAACATTGCCGGAAACCTGATCAGCGTCCACGGGTATCCGGGAGATATCGTACAATCGGGAAAAATATTGATCCGGGTCGACGATCGCATACCGGGAAAAAAAGTCACCGCTCTGAAAGCCGATCTGGAAGGTGCCGAAAAAGAACTGATTGCAAGAGAGAGGATTTTACAGCGCAATAACAGACTGCTTCAGCAACATGCGTCCCCCGAACAGCAGAACGACATTTACAAGATGGAACGGGATCTGACCCAAAGCAAGGTCTATCGTCTGAAAGAAGACCTTGCCAATGCCCGCATCCAACTGGGCTACGCTGAAATTATCGCGCCTTTTGCCGGAACCATTTTAAAACGGCTGCATGAACCCGGTGAATATGTGGGTCCCGGAGAACCGATTATAGAAATGGAGGATGCGGCCAAAGGGTATAAAATCGTTCTGCAGGTTCCCCAGGATGTCCTGAACCAGGTCACCGCAGGCGCTACCGCCTATATCTTAAATGGCGGGATCGAAATGAAAACCGCCGTTACCCGGATTTTTCCCATAGTTTTTTCAACCGAAACACTGGTTACCGTAGAAATTGACGTACCCACACGTCCCTTTGACCTGCGGAGCGGCGCCACGGTCGGCGTTGATCTGGTTGTCGCAGAACCTCTCGGCGCCCAGGTCCCCCTTCGGGCATTACTCGAAAATGGTTCAGATTATTATGCGTTTAAAGTAAACGAGGAGCAGCGGGTAACGCCCATTCCGGTCACCCTGCTGGGCTGGACAAAAGAACTTGCCGTTGTTTCCGGCAAGATAGCGGCTGGAGACTCCGTCATTGTCGCAGATGAGGCCGCGCTTCTTCGACTGGGAGAAGGCACAAAAGTCCTGGTCATAAAGGATTTTTCAAAATGAATTTTATCGAACGATATCTGAAGCACCCCCACGGCATAATGGCCCTGCTTCTCGGCGGCATCGTATTTGGTATTCTCAGCTTCCGGACCCTGCCCCTGAACCTGTTTCCGGATGCCAACTATCCGGCGGTTTCCGTGTTGATGGTCTGGCCGGGGGCTGCTGCTGAAGATATGGAAGACAAGGTGGCACGTCCTGTGGAAAAAGAACTGGCCGGCCTTGATCTGAGCCGAAAGGTAAAATCAATCAGCCGTGACGGGGTAGCCGCCATCTCCGTTGAATTCGATTACGAAAAAAGCCTGGATGCCGCGGTCACGGATGTGAGTGCGGCCCTGAATCGTATCGTTTCGGTATTACCTGCGGGAATCGAAGCGCCCCGTTTGTTTCGGATCAGCGATGCCGTATCGCCGGTCGTCACGCTGGCCGTATCCGCCCGAAACGGCAGCCACCTGGATCCTGCACGGGTTCGCCAACTCAGCGACAACGAACTCAAGGAGGCGTTGCTGCGAATTCCCGAAGTTGCCCAGGTTGAGGTTTTTGGTGGATACACGCCGGAGATACGCATAGAGGTAGACCCCGACCGCCTGGCCCGGCACAACCTTACCCTTGCTCAGGTTTCGGCGGCCGTCAATGCCCACAATGCCAACATTCCGTCAGGGCTGATCATCAATGAAAACAACCAGCTGCTGATCAAAATTGCCGGTGAAAAACAGCTGAAACAGGCGCTTTACGATATCATTGTCGCCCACGACGACACGGGTGCCATTCATCTTCGCGACGTTGCCAGACTTGTCACGACCCACGCAGAACGGCAATCGTTTTTTCACGGCAATGGAAAGCCGGCCATCGGCATAAATATTCTGCGTCCGGAAAAAGGGCATGTGACGGTTACGTTAAGCGCGCTGGAAAAACACCTGACAAAAATCCGGGAAGACTTTCCGGAACTGGACATCCAGGTAGCCGATACCCAGAAAGATTTAATCGAAACCTCGGTCAGCAACCTGACCGTCAGCTTGCGCGATGCCATTATCCTGACCGTGGTTGTCATTCTGCTGATGCTGGCGCGAATCCGCATGACCCTGCTGGCAGCCATTTCAATTCCTTTCACCTTCCTGCTGACATTTGCGGGAATGAAACTGATCGGGTACGAACTCAATATCGTGACACTGACCGGTATCATTCTGGCAGTGGGCCTGCTCGTGGATGATGCCATCGTGGTCATTGAAAATATCGACCGGCATTCTCAACAGCCCGGAATCACCCCCCAAAAGGCCGCACTGACCGGGACCAAGGAAATATTTCTGGCGGATTTTGCAGGAACGTTCACCACGCTGGTGGTTTTATTCCCGGTGATGTTTGTGGGGGGATATCCCCAGAGAATCCTGAGACCCCTGGCAATAGTACTGTTTTTGTCACTTTTGTCGTCTTATATCGTTTCGGTGACCGTGATTCCTCTCTTATCGCCCCGGCTGTCGGGGACCACACGCCTTGAGCAGTATATCGAAAAATACCTGGATAAGCTCACAAATATGTGGCTTACACCGTTCCGGCGCTTTTTTACCGGCGCATACCGCTTTGCCAGACGATACCGATGGCTGGTGATCGGACCGGTGGGGGTGGGGCTTTTTGTGATCAGCGCAAGGGTCATGCCGCTGGCCGGAAAAGATCTTATGCCGCCCATGGATACCGGCATTCTCAAAATCGCATTCGAAACCGAAACCAATACGGCTTTAACAGCAACCGAAGCCGTTGTCACGCAGATGGAAAAAAGGGTTATGAGCGTTCCCGGGTTTATTCGAATGGCAACGAAAGTCGGCTCCGAGCCCGGGGTAATCAGCTTTGGCTCTGAACGAAATTCCCAGGAAGGCATCATTACCGCTCACTATGTCGATCGGTTTCATCGCACGGAAACCATCTGGCAGATCGAAAACCGATTGCGATCTGAATTATCGCAAATACCCGGTCTGAAAGTCATCAACGTGTTTGATTATGGCGCAACGCCGCTATCATCGATCAGCGCACCGATCGATGTCATGATTTCCGGCCCGGACGGCGAAACGCTTGCGCGACTGGCAGCAGATGTGAGCAACGCCCTGTCATCGGTTCGCGGACTCACGAGCGTATCCCGCAGCTGGGATTACAGTAAACGCGAACTGCACCTGAAACTCGACCCGGAAAAAATGGCCGTATACGGAATTGATCCCATACAGGTAGCCGCCACCCTGAAAACCGCCATCCAGGGCAACAGCGCATCGGTTTTGAGAGTACCGGGCGAAGACGGCCACGTGCTACGGGTCCAATACCCGCCGGAGCATCGCAACAGCCCCCTGGATTTAACGACACTGCTGATTCCCACCCGCACCGGCCAGGTCCCGTTAAACGAAATCGGGACTCTGGAGCCCGCGTGGACCCGGAGCCGATTTGTACGGCAGAACCTTCAACCGGTGGTGGATGTTCTGGGCTACCGATCCACCACAGCCATATCCCATGTACAGGATCAGGTGGAAGAGCGCCTTAGACACATCGAGATACCCCGGGGCTTTTCCGTCGGGCAGGAAGGGGAAATCAAATTCATGGGAGAAAGTTTCGGGCGCCTTGGCAAGGCCATGCTGCTGGCCATAATTTTGCTCTATTTTTCGTTGGTGCCCACGTTTCGATCATTTCTGGACCCGATCATGATCATGCTCGCCATCCCTCTGGCATTTATCGGTATGTCGTGGGGCATGCTCATCATGGGCCGTCACTTCTGCATGCCGGCCTCGATGGGCATGATTTTACTGGCCGGAATTACGGTCAACAATTCCATTTTGCTGCTGAATTTTATCAAAACCGCCCGACAACAGGGAAAATCCCTGGATGAGGCCATCGAAGGGGCCATTTTCACCCGGACACGCCCGATCCTGATGACGGCCCTGAGCACCATCATGGGCATGCTGCCGATCGCCGCAGAACGCGCCATCGGTCTGGAACGGCTGTCACCGCTTGCGGTGGTTGCCATCGGCGGACTCGTTGTGTCCACCCTGCTCACGCTGGTGTATGTGCCTATTTTTTATACAATTTTTGAAGAGGTACGAGAAAAATATCAGCGTGTTGGGAATCGCTGAAATTAGATTTATTTGCCTTCCGGAAACAATTTCTCGGGACGCTTAGTAGTTCCGGTGGCATTGGGGTAATCAGGATACACGTAGGCCTTCTGGCCGGTTTCAATGACATGGTCGGCTTCTTCCATAAACTCGTTCAAGCGGGGCTTGCACTCATAAAATCCATGCCACCAGGCATAGTCCGGTGCCATCATCATCGAGCCCATACGCGCACGCCGGCCTTCATAATGCCAGAGTTCGTAAAATTGCAGTTCAAGGTGTTCGTCGAAAAATTTCGTGGAATCCAGCAACCCCTTTTCATACAGCTCGTCCAGCTTTGCCTTGGCCGGTTTGAAATAGACGTCATTATACTCCTGCACAGACGTATCAAAACCCTTATAAAAATCGTTAATCCAGGAATCCCCATGGCACTGGCGGCAGATGTTTTTCATTTTTTCGCGCTCCGCCTGCCATTCCGTCTGCGCCGGAAACGCTTTAAATTCCGAAGGCCGGATCGTCAAGGGGGCCTGGGTTTCCCAGGACAGCCGCTCGGTCACATCATGGCTGGTGGTCACTTTGCCCGAACCGGACATGTGGCAGGCCGCACAGGTCGGCGCCCGGTAGTCAATCCCGGCTGTCCACGTGCCTCCGGCTGCGTTAAAATTGTACTCGTCCTTATATGCGTGATACATCGTGCCGTGCTTGGATTCCTCAAATATCTCAATCTGGGGATGATCCGGCCCCAGGTGGCATTGATCACAGGCTTCGGGCATTCTGGCCTCAGCTACTGAAAAACGATGCCGGGTGTGACAGGACGTGCAGGCACCCTTGCTGCCATCGATATTGATCCGCCCCACGCCGGCATTGGGCCATGTCGCCGGATCGATGGCGCCTTTGTCATCGATGGAGATCACCGTCCCGTGGCAATTGAAGCAACCCGTCTTGCGTTCATTGTCCGAATTCATACCCTTATTCAGCCATGGATCGATTTTCCAGATAATCTCCAGGGTATTGGCATGTTTGGATTTGCTGTACTGAATCACTTCATCCGGGTGGCATCGGGAGCAGTCCTTCGGGGTTACGATAGAGGCGATCGGAACCTTGTGCTTAGCCTCTCCGTAAGGCATATCCGAACGGTTGTAATAGGTTTCATGCCCCTTTGCGATGTCCTCATCACCGGGCTGAACCAGATGGCAATCCAGGCAGGTAATATTTGCGTTGGCATGGCGGCTTTTCGCCCAATCGGCAAACACACCCGGCGTTTTCGCCCTGTGGCATTCAATGCAGGCAACGGCTTCAGGCGGAATGCTTCGTTCGATCCGGTATTCCTTTACCTTGGAAAAATTAGGCTGCTGGGCGGAGGCTAACTGAAAACCGGACATCATCAGAAAAATCACGGCCATCATCCAGACCCGCATCCAGGTCGCTTTTCTTCTCATTTGCCAAACTCCTTTTGGTTTTAAGGTTAAAAAAAATCGGATTTATATCCCGAGGTTTTCCACGCTCAGCCCTTTTGCCTGATAGGGCTGCTTTCGGTACTGTCGGAACATGACCGACGTTTTATCCTTGTGAACCAGATCATAGTGACAATCCACACATCGCTTCTCATAACCCGGGCGGGCATACATTACGGAACGATGGGCCAGCATGGCTCCCCGGCTGTGGGGCATGCTGAGAAGGTTGCGGTGACATTTTTGGCACTGATCGTTATCAAAGAATTCATAGGCGGCGCTTCGGGACTTATCCCGGTCATATGCATCACCAAAAAAATGGACTGCAACGTCTTTGATGCCGTGATAGGTTTTGGAAAAGAAAAAGTCGAATGTGTCCTGAGGCGCCGGCAGGTGGCAATCCATGCAGTCCACCATAACCCCGGCTGCATTGTTAACATGGGTGGACGCCCCCCAGGCCCGAACCGCCGGTTTAATTTCATGGCATGAGGCGCAGAACCCGGGTGTTGAGGTGCGGACCATCGTGTAATAAAGCGTGCTGAACAATGCAAACGCAAGAACGATCCCGACGCAGATAAGTACCGATTGAATGATGTATTTTTTCATGGCGTTACCTTTTCGTTGAATTTACCGTCCTGAAAAGGATATCCTTCTTGACCCGGATGGCAGAGACTTTTCCGTTATGGATATCGACCAGAATAATCCGAACGTAATTTTTCAACAACAGGTCTGTGCTGATGGATAGAAACTGATAAAACGTGCGCGGCAGGTAGGATATATTTGATACGTTGTTACTTGATTATTTATACCACCGGAAGGGATGCTTCCTCAAGACATATCTCCAGTTGATGCTGACACCATGGGCCTGTGACGCATACAGAGCGCCTGATAAAATTTCTCCTTCTACTCAGAACTTGTTCCGTAATACATTTACATGCTATGATTTGTGCGTTGAAAATAAACCGCTGCCGTCATACATTTTCCCGGGAGGCACACCGCATCATGAAAACACTGATTATCGATCCCCGAATTGCCGGAATCGCCGGCGATATGATGGTCGCCGCTCTGGTTGACCTGACCGGCAGCGAGACGCCGGTAGCAACGGTAGCCGAAGCGATTCGGCCCCTGCCCGCCTGCCGGCGCTTTGACGCATCGGTCCGGCAGGTTGAATCCGGCGGCATCGGCGCCCGGCAGCTCGATATCCAGATCGACGAAAACCGGCTCAGCCATCCGGAAGACCTGCTCAACGCCATCCATTCGGTAGCCGAAGCCGTCGGGCTGTCAAAAAAAGGGCGGGGTCTTGCCATCTGTATTACCAAAGACCTGATCCGGGCGGAAACCCGGGTACACCGCAGCCATGTTCACCTTCACGAGGTGGGATCACTCGACACCGTATTTGATGTGACCGGGACTATTCTGATACTGGAAAAATCCGGGTTTCTGGACGGCTCCATTTACGGCATGCCACCCAAACTCGGCAACGCCGTCATCTCCATGGCCCATGGAAACATTGCCTCACCTGCTCCCGCCACCCTGGAGATCCTGTGCCGGCATCAGCTGCCGTTTGCCGAAAGCCACGAAAATATGGAGCTGACCACGCCCACGGGTGCTGCCATACTGGCCAACATCACCCATAAAATTTTGGACAGCTACCCGGCCATGACCCCGGTTCGCACCGGATACGGGGCCGGTCTGAAACCGCTTCCCCATGGGCCCAACGTGCTTCGGCTGGTGGAAGGACGAACCGGTACGCCCGATCACGACCGGGTGGTAATGCTCCAGACGAATCTTGACGATACCACGGGAGAAATTCTCGGTTACACCCTGAGCCGGCTGCTTGAAGAAGGGGCCGTGGATGCCTGGATCGAAAATGCCATCGGCAAAAAAAACCGGCCGGTTCAGATCCTGACGGCGCTGTGCCAATGGAGTGATTATCCGCACCTGTCCCGGGTCATCATGGAGCAGACCGGAACGTTGGGGCTTCGGGTCATCGAAGCAGGGAAAATCATGGCCCGGCGGGAAACCCGCACCTGCACGGTCCGGATTGAGGGGCAGACGCACGAGGTCCGGATCAAGGTATCAACGGCCGGAGAGCGGCGGCTTCACGCCAAACCGGAATTTGACGATATCCGCGCGATTGCCGAACGGCACGGACTGCCCCCCCGACAGGTGGCCGAAGCGGTCATGCGGCAGACAGATTCGGATTTAAAATGAAACAGATGAAAATTCTATCGAAATCTTTGCAATCGAAGTTCGATCATCTGAAACAATGCCTCGCCGCCATGAAAGCTGTGGCGGTGGGATTTTCCGGCGGTGTGGACAGCGCATTTCTGCTCAGGGCCGCCGGTGATGCCATGGGGAAAAACGTGTTGGCCGTAACGGCCGTATCCGAAACCACCCCGCGCCGGGAGCTGGGACAGGCAGTTTTGTTTGCCCGCGCGGTGGGCGTTCGTCATCTTCAGGTTCCCACCCGCGAACTGGACCTTCCGGAATTTGTCGACAACACCTGCGACCGGTGCTATGTCTGCAAAAAATACCGGTTCGAACGGATCCGGCAAACAGCGGAAGCTCATGGAATTTTTCTCCTGGCAGACGGTGAAAATCTGGATGACGCCAATGACTTCAGGCCCGGCCGCCGGGCTGCCGATGAGCTTGGCATCCGGCACCCCCTGGTCGAAGCCGGGATGAACAAGTCAGACATCCGGCAGCTGTCCCAATGGCTGAACCTGACCACCTGGAACCGGCCCTCCTCCGCCTGTCTGGCCTCCCGCATCCCCTGCGGAAGCCGGATTACTGCCGAAAAACTGCGACAGGTTGACGAGGCCGAGGAGTTCATTCGCCGGCTCGATATCTCTTCTCAAATCCGGGTCCGCCATGAGGGAGAAACTGCCCGTATCGAAGCGGATACCGCGGCCATTTGCCGACTGGCAGACGATTCGATCCGCCAAAAGATTGTGACGCATCTGCAGCGCCTGGGCTTCCGGTTTGTATCGCTTGATCTGGAGGGGTATTGTACCGGCAATATGAACACGGCCTTGCGGGCGGACTGAAGAGCGCTATCGTTTGAGGCAAAAATGAAAATTCCTATACCATTAAAATCTTTTGCCGCGGATCATCGCGGATTTTTCTTTTATGCTTAATAACCAAAACTTCTTTTAAGCTGATCTTTTCTATCCGCGTAAATCCGCGGCTTATTTTTTTGCGTTTCTTATGACTCTTTGCTTATTAAATCAGGACATCCCCTATGACCCCTGAAAATCTGAAACAGCTGCTGGAAGGCGTAAAAAACGGAAACCTGACCATCGACAAGGCGCTTGAAGAACTCAAACACCTGCCGTACCGGAATCTGGGTTTTGCAAGGATCGACAATCACCGGTGCATCCGCACCGGGGTAGCCGAAATGATTTACTGTGAGGGCAAAAGCCTTGAACAGATCCGGGGTATCGTCACGCACCTTCCCGAAAACCATAAAAATATCCTGGGAACCCGGGCCGGACAGGAGGCATTTGACGCCATCAAAGAGGTCCTTGATGACTGCATCTACCACAAAGAGGCCCGGATGGTGGTGATCCGGCCGGAGGCGGTCAAGCAGTCAGGAGCGGTGGCGGTGGTATGCGCGGGCACATCCGATATTCCGGTAGCCGAGGAAGCGGCCCTGACCGCCGAAATCCTCGGCTCCCGGGTGGAACGCTTCTATGATGTGGGCGTGGCCGGTATCCACCGATTGCTGGACATCCACCAACAGTTGCAGGCGTCCCGCGCCATTGTCGCCGTGGCGGGCATGGAGGGCGCCCTGGCCAGCGTGGTGGCGGGGCTGGTGGACTGCCCGGTGATCGGTGTTCCCACCAGCATCGGCTACGGCGCAAGTTTCGGGGGAATCGCAGCGCTGTTGAGCATGCTCAACAGCTGCGCCCCGGGCGTATCTGTGGTCAACATCGATAACGGGTTCGGTGCAGGCTGCCAGGCACACCTGATCAACTGCCAGTCACAAAAAAACGCCCTTCGGGCGGACTGAGGAGCGCTCCTCCAGCGAAGCGTCCGTTATTCCTCAAACCGGGCCATGCGCTCTTCGTTCAGAGGATGGGTGGACAGGTAGCCGGCCCATCTGCGTTCCCCGGAACCGGATGTTTCCCGCTGCGCTTCATCCATCCGTCGGATCAGGTTGGCAAAATGAACCGGGGAAATCTGCCGGGACCGCAGCCAGTCGAGCGCATACTGATCTGCCTCCCGTTCAAATTCACGCGAATAGGAAAGCTGGGTCAACAGCACCGGAAGCCCCAGAAACAGCTCCGAGGTTCCCGACACATCCCCGGTGAACGCCAGCAGGATAAACGACAGGAGGGAGTCCTGAATCAGGGTCCGCACTCCGTGCCGGCAGACCACATGGCCGGTTTCATGTGCCATCACCGCCAGCAGCTCATCGTCATCCACGGCCATCTTTACCATCTCGTCGGTAAAAATGATGGTGCCGTCCGGCAGCGCAAAGGCATTGGCGCCGATACGGCCGCCTTTACGGAAAAGAACCCGCAGATGGATTGCGGGGGACGCCTCCACCAGCAGCTGGAAATGATCGCTTAACCGCGTTTTCACCTGATCACTCAGCCCGGAAGGGCCCAGCAGTTTCTGATCGAGAAGCCGAAGCGTCTTCTCACTGGCATGGTCCATTACCGATTCGGGAAGCCGAGCGGCCAGCAGCCGTGCGGTTAATGGCACGCCAAATTGAACCGCCCCCCAGATGATGAGAACCATGAGCACCAGTGCCGCCAGGATATAATGCCACCGGCTCTCCATCACATGGATGATTTGAGTCCACGGACGAAGATTCAGACGGCTCAGCAGCGCATCCACGGCCTCATTGTCATCGGTCTCGAACCGGGCGCCGTCGGAAAATGTCAGGTACCGGGGGGTATCTCCGAGTCTCGGTGAAACCCGGACATCAAAGGTTTCAACCGATCGAAGCAGTTCCGCATCCGCCCTGCCCTCGATAAGCATACGGGCGTCGACCGACACCCGGCACACGGCCGGGATTCGGGAAGAGGTTTTTCCGTCAGTCCAGTATCCGGTAAATTCGATCATAATCCGAAATCAAAATCCAGAAAATCGGTCAATTCCTCACCAAACGCGTCAATCTGCTCCTGCTGGTGAGCGACAAAGTGGTCAAGATCGCCTCCGGGTACAAGCCGAAGATGTTCGGCCCGGTAACGCCAGGTGCGGACCCTGGCCCAGGGATGAAAGAGCCCCAACGTCAGGGCCGTGCCCAGCGTGTTGGTCAGTACCAGCAGCGCGTACTCACCGCTGTTCAGCGCTGCCGCAAAGCCGTGGGACGACAGGCGGCAGGAATTGTAAAACAGGTTCGTGGTCCTGACCGAAAAAAAGGCGAACATAAGCAGATAGACGGCCAGAGATACCAGCGCGGCGGCGGGAGCAAACACGAACCCGGCTGCCACCACCAGCGCGATGCCTCCGGCAAGGGGAATCAGCAGGGACAGAAACATCCGATAATAGCTGCCGGCCGTGGCCGTAAATTCAAAGGCAGTGGTGCCGTAACTGCTGTGCTCGACAATAAACTTGCGCTGCTTGAAATAGGCGTAGGGCCCAAGCAGCCCCACGGTAATGGCGCCTGCGGCAGGCCAGAGCACAAAGGCTTTGAACGAGTCCCAGTACCCGGCGCGGAAACCGAAGCGAATATTTCTCAAAGCGCTGTTGCGGGCATTGAACGAGAGCGACCGCACCAGCATCCATGGCAGCACCGCCATAAAGGCCAGACCCATCAGCCATCCAAGGCGGGGAACGAAATTGGTCACCAGAAAATAGACAATCAGAAACACGCCGGCAACCAGACGGCCCTTGAGAATTTTACCCGGATCGGCCAGGTATTCAAACGCTGCACCTCCCAGCCGGGTGCTGCCGTACACATACCGCTTGCGGCGGACCTTGGCCCAGGCCGAATAAATGCCCAACGTGATGATGGAAAGAAGGATATTGACCTGCCAGATACGGAAATACGCTGCCCCGGAGCCCCGGAATTCAAAGGCTACAGGGCCACTGCTTTCCAAGGGCGGTTTTTCGGTATCCGCTTGACGGATATCCGCGACAGGTCGTTTACTGCCGTCATCGTTTTCCTGAATCCGGCCGTTAGATGCAGCATGCGGAGGTTCGGCATCTAACGGCACTTTTTCCAGAACAACCCGCAGGCCTGCCGATAAAAATTCCTGCTTATACTGAATGGCTGTCTGCTGATCAGCCCCTTTTTTAAGCACCGCCCTGCGACTTGCAAGAATCCGCCGGGCCGATTCTTCGCTGATGGAAAAGGAGGTCAGCAGGTTTGCGACAACGGTTTTAAATTCAAACCCGTCGAGAATTTCACCGGTATAGACGACATTGTATCGGGTGTTCATACGCTTTCTCCAGCGCCCTTTCGGGCGGACTCAAGACCACTTCGTTTGAGGAGCGCTATCGCTTGAGGAGCACTTCGTTTGAGGCAAAAATGGAAATTCCTATACCATTAAAATCTTTTGCCGCGGATCTGCGCGGATCTTTTTATGAATAACAACCGGGACGTATTGTGAGTTGCTCTTTTTTTATCCGCGTTCATCCGCGTAACTCCGCGGCATATATTTTTTTTGCGTTTCTTGTGACTCTTTGCGGCTATCAATAGCTCCCTTGCGGGGGGCTTGGGACAGCTATCGCTGCTTTAGGACCACTTCGTTTGAGGAGCACTTCCTTTGAGGGAAAAGATAAAAAACAAAAAGCTTTTATCTTATAATTTCCTCAAAGACGCAAAGCTCCCGGCCCTCAAGCACAGCGTCCCTCAGCATATACCAGTTTGACCCAGGTCTTCGTCCTTTGACTCCTGGCTTTTTTATTCTCACGCAAAGGCGCAAAAAAAAAATAAAGACAGCGAACGGCTCTGGATATGCCGTAACAAATCACTTCTGTTCCAAGGGTTATGAACAATTCCAATTTTGTTGATAAATAATTTCAATATGATAGCCCGCATCAACGGCTACTTTGGCACTATCATCCTCAGTCCTGAATCCCCTTTGCGCCTTTGCGTGAGCAATTTTTTTCATAACATTAACAATTCGTAATTAAGCTTACGACTTATGACCGCTTTCCCGATCGGGCATTTCCTTTTCCCGATGGGCGGACACGGGGGTCCGCCCCTACACTCTTAACCTCACACCGGGACGTATTTTGAGCTGCTCTTTTTTTATCCGCGTTCATCCGCGTAAATCCGCGGCTTTTTTTTTGCGTTTCTTGTGACTTCTTGCGGCTATCAATAGTTCCCTTGCGGCCGGACTTGGGACCGCTATCGCTTAAAGAGCGCTTCGTTTGGGGCAAAAGATAAAAAGCAGGAAGCTTTTATTTTATAACGTCCTCATGCCCGTACTTACCGCATCATTGATGCGCTACCATTATCGCCCGCCTTTTTCAAGACCGCTCTGCATTCGTATCTGCATATTTGTCACGATTATGGCCTATTTTAACAGTATTGTCTTTTGCAACCGGCCGCTCTTTACAGGGATAAGCTTTGAACGGCCTGCACGCAGCGCCATGAAAATTACTATGAGCGATAAAATACAGATGGCATATAGATTGCTTCCCTTGCCATCATATCGTATGATATCAGACATGATGCCCCCTGTGGAATAGTCCTCTTACCCTGTAAATGATTCCGGAGCACCCAATGTATTCAAAACCCGTTTCCGCCGTTGAGCTTGCCCAGACCCTGATTACCTTCAACACCATCAACCCGCCGGGCAATGAATCCGACTGTGTGGCATACCTGGCCGACCTGCTGTGCGATGCCGGATTTTACGCACGTTTTTTTGAATTCGCTCCCGGCCGAACGAGCCTGGTGGCCCGGCTGTCGTCATCCCTCACGCCGCCCCGGCGACCGCTGTGCTTTGCCGGGCACGCGGATACGGTTCCGCTGGGACAGGCCCCGTGGCATGTGGATCCGTTCAGCGGTGTGATCCGGGACGGAAAACTTTACGGCAGGGGTTCCAGCGATATGAAAAGCGGGATCGCCGCCTTTGTGACGGCGGCGCTGGATACGTCGTCCTGTCTTAAAAAAAAGGGGCACGATCTCATCCTGGCCATTGTGGCCGGAGAAGAAACCGGCTGTCTGGGGTCAAACCATCTTGCAGAACTGCCGGATTCGGAAAGAGCCGCTGCACTGGGAAAGGCCGGCGCCGTGATCATCGCCGAACCTACGGGAAACCGGCCGCTGGTCGGGCACAAGGGAGCATTGTGGCTGACCGCACGTTTCCACGGCATCAGCGCGCACGGCTCCATGCCGATGCAAGGGGATAACGCCATCTACAAGGCAGCCAGGGCGGTCTGCAGGCTGCAGCAGTTTGATTTCGATACGGCGCCTCATCCGTATATGGGATCACCGACATTGAATGTCGGCACCATTTCCGGTGGAATGAACATCAATTCGGTTCCGGATGCCGCTGCGATCGGTATCGATATCCGAACGGTTGCCGGCCAGGACCACACCCGGCTGATACAACGACTGACACAGTATCTCGGATCTGATGCGGAACTGACGCCTGAAATCAACGAGGAGGCGGTCTGGACGGATCCGGACAACCCATGGGTACAAGACGTATTTGATCTTGTGACCCCAATTTTCAACCATCGGCCGGGTGTCGAAACCATATCCTATTTTACCGACGCGGCCGCACTGAAACACGCGTTCGGAGATGTGCCAACGCTGATTTTCGGCCCCGGCGACTCTTTTACGGCCCATCAGACCGATGAATACTGTGAATTACGACGAATTGATGAGGCCGTGGCGGCTTACTCGGCCATCATCCGCAACTGGTACGGAGTCTGAGGAAAGGCACCCTGCCCGGCCGCAAACCCGACCCGTTTGATAAAACAGTTACACTCTCTTTCATATCCGTCCTTCTTATCCCATCCTTCTCATGTTGAATCAGCGACCTGCGGGCGGACTGAGGAGCGCTATCGCTGTTTGAATTACTTATACAAGCCCCTTCAATCTTCTCATTGACACAGTCTATGCAATCTGGTAGCTTTTTCTGCCATTAAAAAAACGCACCTGCAACTCCTTCATCGAGTTGATTCGGGATATATTACTCATGGGAAACGGTTTATTTAACCGGGACAAAACCATAGAACTCCTTTCTGCCGCTGCAATTCTCTTCGGCCTTTATTATACCAGTCAGACGAATTATCTTCTCTTCCATGTGTTCATCGAATTATTCTCCATTATTGTCGCCTTCGGTATTTTCATGATTACCTGGAATTCCCGCAGGTTCCTTGAAAATGATTATTTCCTGCTGATCGGCATCTCATATATGTTTACTGGTAGCCTGGATCTTGTCCATACCATGGCCTATAAGGGCATGAACCTGTTTACGGTCACCGGTGCCGATCTTCCAACGCAGCTCTGGATAGTTGCAAGGTTCACGGAAAGCATTTCATTTCTGATTGCTCCCGCATTTTTTAAACACCGGCTGAATGCGCATCTTGCGGTTACCTGTTTCGCTCTTTATACGCTTGTCCTGTTCCTGGCGATTTTCCATTGGCAAATATTCCCGATCTGCTTTGTGGAAGGCGTCGGATTAACCCCTTTTAAAAAAATCAGCGAATATATCATCTGTCTGACGCTCTTTGGCTGTATCCTTCTGCTTTTCAAAAACCGACATCATTTCGAGATAACCGTCTTTAAACTGCTGGCGGCCTCGCTGCTGATGACCATCGGCGCCGAGCTTTTCTTCACCTTTTATATCAGCGTCTACGGACTGTCTAACCGGATCGGACATTTTTTTAAATTCGTTTCCTTTTATCTCGTTTACAAAGCCCTGATCGTAACCTGCCTGGTAACACCCTACAGTTCGATGTTCAGAAACCTCAAGCAGAGCGAGGCCTCGCTCAGGAAAAGAGAGCTGAAAATTTCAACACTGATCCGAAACCTGCCCGGCATGGCCTACCGATGTCAGGACACCCGCAACCTGGAAATGGAATTTGTCAGCGACGGATGCCGACAGCTGACAGGCTACGAGCCCGAAACGCTGGTCCATGATCAACAGATTTCATATAATGATATAATTTTCCCGGAAGATCGGGATTCCGTATGGAATCAGCGGCAGGAAGCCCTTTCCCAAAAAAAGCCGTTTCAACTCCAGTACCGTATCCTGACGGCATCGGGCGCTATCAAATGGGTTCTGGAACAGGGAACAGGCATTTTTTCCGAAACAGGCCAGGCAACCGCACTCGAAGGGTTTATAACCGATATCAGCGATCGGAAAAAGGCTGAGGAAGAAAGACTCCGAAGGGAAAAACTTCAAAGCGTCCTGGAAACCGCCGGGGCCGTATGCCATGAACTCAATCAGCCCCTCCAGAGTCTTCTCGGTTACGCGGAACTGCTGATGAGAAATGCCGACAAAGATTCACCCGTATACAGTAAAGCGGAATTCATTCGGGATCAAATCGAGCGGATGGGTCAAATAACAAAAAAACTGATGAACATCACCCACTATAAAACCAGGCCCTATGCCCGGGGAATACGCATCATCGATATTGACAGCTCCTCTAAAAAACCGGATGACCGATGAATTTTCCGGTCACCTCATCGGCCATCCGCTGAAGTGCCGATTCTGAAACAAACCGTAAATTTTCGCCATGGCTGCCCGGAGTCCCGGCGGTCTCCACGATGCACCGTCTGGCTTGCCCGGGTTGCTTCTTTAATCAGATACAGGCCTGATTAAAACATTTGCTTGAATATAGCCTGTGTTTCCGCTTAAACTACTCAGGAAGTAATTATTTAATAGTATAGGATTTTCCATTTTCTTAATCTGCGAAAATCTGTGTAATCTGCGGATAATATTTTTCCCCCAAGGAGCAACAGAATTTATGGAATACCGGCACTGGTTAGTGATTGGAATGGTGTTAATCATCGCTGAAATCTTAATCCCCAGCTTTACCATTTTCTGGTTCGGACTGGGCGCCATCATCGTAGCCGGCGTGGTCTGGTTCAGCCCGGCGATATCCGTCAACTGGCAGCTGTTCATCTGGGCTGTCGCATCGAGCGCCTTTACGCTGCTCTGGTTCAAATTTTTCAAACCCATGATGACCGATCGGACAACGGCAGGCATTTCCAGAGAGGCGGTGATCGGGAAAAGCGGCCTAGTGATAAAAATTCCGGAAGCGGACACCCGCGGTGTAGTTCGATTTACCACACCGCTGTTAGGATCGGATGAGTGGCCGTTCATCTGTGATGATGAGGTTGCAGGCGGAGACAGGGTATTTGTCAGAGATGTGTCCGGAAATACCCTGATTGTTGGGAAGAAACAGTCGTGAGTCATGAGTCGTGAGTCTTTTGACTCTCGACTCACGACTGTTTTTAGACTCTCGACTATTATTTTAAAAAAGGAGGTAATATGGATGGTTTTACTGTAGTTGTCGTTTTTCTGGTTCTGGTTTTTATAACGATTTTTATGGGTGTCCGGATTGTTCCCCAGGGCAGCAAACATGTGGTTCAACGGTTGGGAAAATTTCATAAAACCCTCGGACCGGGGCTGAACATTATCATCCCCTATATCGACACGGTTGCCTACAAGGTAACGACCAAGGATATCGTGCTGGATATCCCTTCGCAAGAAGTGATCACAAGGGACAATGCCGTGATCATCGCCAATGCGGTCGCATACATCAATATCATATCGCCGGAAAAATCCGTTTACGGCGTGGAAGACTACCGCTTTGCCATTCAGAATCTGGTTCAAACGTCCCTGCGTTCGATTGTCGGCGAAATGGACCTGGACGATGCACTGTCCTCACGGGACATGATCAAGGCAAAATTAAAGTCTGCCATTTCCGATGATATTTCAGACTGGGGAATTACCCTCAAGACGGTTGAAATTCAGGATATCAATCCCTCGGAAACCATGCAGAAAGCCATGGAAGAGCAAGCGGCTGCCGAACGCCAACGCCGGGCCGTCGTCACCCGCGCCGACGGGGAAAAAGCCGCGGCCGTCCTTGAGGCCGAAGGCCGTTTTGAGGCATCAAAGCGCGATGCCCAGGCAAAAATAGTTCTGGCCGAAGCCAATCAACAAGCGATTGAAAAAGTAACCGCGGCCATTAAAACCAATGAACTGCCGGTCATGTTTCTGCTCGGCGAGCGATACATCGAGGCCATGAAGAACATCTCCGCCTCCAACAACACAAAAGTGCTCGTGCTGCCCGCCGATATACCGGCCGCGCTGCGGGGGATATTGGGTGGTGCGCGCTAACGCGCGGACGGACTAAAGAGCACTTCGTTTGAGGAGCGCTTCGCTTGAGGAGCGCTTCGCTTGAGGAGCGCTTCGCTTGAGGAGCACTTCGCTTGAGGAGCACTTCGCTTGAGGAGCACTTCGCTTGAGGAGCGCTTCGCTTGAGGAGCGCTTTGTTTGAGGAGCGCTTTGTTTGAGGGAAAAGATAAAAAACAAGAAGCTTTTATCTTATAACATCCTCAAACAAGGGCGAAAAACTCCTACCCCTCAGGCACTCAGTCCTTTTTTCGGACTCGCTCACAACTTCGTCCATAGTTCCGGAGTGTGTCCGCGGAGTCCCAACCGTTCCCGGCGTACGACATGGCGCAATCCGGGGAAAAGATGCCGGGACTATGAAGCGTTAAGAAGCGCAAACTGTTTGAGGCTCGCCGAGTTTTTGGGCTTTAGCTTCATAGTCCCGGCATCCCCCGGGTCGTGTTGGAGAAGCCGGGAATGGGCGGGACGGAGCACGCGTCAACGTGGCTGAACTTATACTCAAAAATTGGAAATCCCTATACCATTAAAATTTTTTACCGCTGATCTGCGCGAATCATCGCGGATTTTTTTATGAACAACAACCGGGACGTATTGTGAAGTTGCTCTTTCTTTATCCGCGTTCATCCGCGTAAATCCGCGGCTAATTTTTTGCGTTTCTTGTGACTCTTTGCGGCTATCAATAGCTCCCTTGCGGCCGGACTCAGGACCGCTTCACTTAAGGCAATAGAGAATCTGTGAAATCTGTGGAAAAGATATAAAACGGATTAAAAAGAACCGATACTATTGCATTATCGTTTGATGACCAGAACCGGTTTTTCGGCTTTTCTTACGACCATTTCCGAAACCGACCCCAGCAGCATCTCCTCGATATTACTTTTCCCATGGGAGCCGATAACGATAATGGAAGCCTTCTCCTGTTTTTCCACCCTCAGTATTTCTCTAAATGGAATTTCCTTCTCTATCAGGACCTTGACGCCGAAGCCTATTTGCTTCAGTTCCCTTTCCATGGCACTCATTTCGGTTTTCGCGTACTCCATCATATCATTTTCGATCTTGAACGCATCCCCGGTGACATACATCGACATTGCCATGGATTCGATCGTTCTTTTGTCAATCACATGAAGCAGAATCACCTCCCTTGCACCGGCGCCTTTGAGTCGCTTTACAAATTCCAGGGCTTTTTTGGATACATCGGAAAAGTCGGTTGGATACAATATTTTTTCAAACATTTTTCTCTCCTCCTCTCTGATCATCAGGTAATGTCCACGCTGCAAGAATAACAGGCGTTCAGCGCGATTTTAAGCCCGGTCTCGATATCCTCGGCCACGATCGGCAGATGCCCTCTTTCCAGAAACGTGGAGGTCAGAACATTTTCATATGTTGCGTTAAAATCGATCTTTTCGTAAAACCGGCGCGTGATGATATCGGCCAGACCCATTCCCAGTGCGTTCCCGTGTGAGGCCGGCGTCAGATCGCCTGGCACGATATACCGGATCTCCGGGACAGGGGGTTCGGGCTGCCCTTTGATTTTCAACCTACCGATAATATTCGGGTCCATTCCTGTGCCGCTGATGTCTTTTCCCGTGCGGTCCACCACCAGCACATCTTTTCACCAGACCGCTCTCATGGGGCGCACGAAAATCCGTATGGGCCTTGACCCGGTTGATCACAATCACCCCGTCACTGTTCCAGGCATGCCAATCCATGTATACGCGATTGCCCAGCCCTTCGGAGGGCAGCTCCACCACGTCCATCGCCGATATCACGGAAACGCCCATGGTCTTTTCACTGATCCCGAGGCCTTCGAGTACCTCCCGCTGTCCTTCGGTGGTCGCCCCTTGAACATAGCCGGTTTTTCTTTGACCATGTACTGATTCGGCATGATTTATTTCTTGATGCTAATATCCCGAACCGCCCGGTCCTTTGCGATCTTGAAGACGGATGTAAATTCAAGAACCGGCCGATCCTCCTCGTTGAAGAGGGTGGCCTGTCCTTCCAGCAGTCTTTCCTCCTGACGGGTCACCCGCGCTCTGGACGTGATGATCCCTTTTTTCACGGGATAGAGAAATTTTGTTTCCGCTGAAATCGTTGCAAAATGGGTCTGGGGAGACACCAGG
>JAQWFD010000050.1 GCA_028704555.1 Desulfobacterales bacterium | reverse complement strand
AACCTGGGACTCAAGGAGGTCCCGCTACCGAGGAAACGATATGCTGCAAAATGAGTAGTGACCACAAAAATCGCCAAGCCCCCGAATGACGCCAAGCCTTGATCTAAATTGGCGAACTTGGGCTAATAAAGTTTATCTCACGAACGGCAATGGTGCAGAACGTCCCTTTGTCGGCCGAATTCTTTCCCCGGGTCAAACCGGCGTTATGGATCGTGGATACCAAAGTCATAAGGATTTTGATCTTCTTCAACAAGATGGCAAACATTTTGTTTGCAGAATCAAAATTAAGACAACTCGAACTGTCGTAAAGCAAAATCCTGTCGATCCAGACAGCTATGTCTTTTATGACTCCGTGGTTCTTCTGGGAACCCCGCGAATCAACCAATCTGAAAAATCCGTTCGGGTTGTCGGCTACAAAATCGATGGCGTTAAATATTTTATTGCTACTGATCGACATGATCTTACAGCTGAGCAAATTGCCACAGCATACAAACTCAGATGGAGAATCGAAACTTTTTTCAAATGGTGGAAAAAGCATCTGAAGGTATATCACCTAATTGCTCGAAGCGAATACGGCCTGATGTTACAAATCCTTGGCGGATTGATCACATATCTGTTGATGGCGATATACTGTCGGACAAAATTCAATGAACCGGTCTCCATTAAAAGAGTCCGGGAACTTCGTGCCACAATTCGTAATGAATTGTACGGCACGCATTCACAGGTTGATGATAACCTTTTCAAAGAGCACAAAGAATTATTCGCACATGCAAAAACCTAACCGGACACCGCTGCTGTCAAGTCTTTTTTTAGCTACTTTTTATTTTTTCGCTGAATAGTTACGTCGAATTTATAAACGACGATGTGCCCGGTTCCCGCATCAAGGGCTTTCTGGTTCGCCAATTATCTGAATATATTAAGTTTGTTACAAAAACATCATGACCTTCTGCCTGCCGTGAGTCAGAAAAAAGGAAGGGTTCAAACAACTGATCCATGAAAACAACCATATCGTGTTGCTTTAAAGATTAAGCGGTGCCAGAGACCTCTGACCTCCCCCGTCTGTTAAAAACAAAAAAACGGATAACCCATTAAGGTGTTATCCGCTTTATTTTTTTATCTGGTCGGGGCGAGAGGATTTGAACCTCCGACCCCTTGAACCCCATTCAAGTGCGCTACCAGTCTGCGCTACGCCCCGACACATTATTTTCCCCTTCTAACACTTTGGCCTTGTTATGTCAATACATCATATGGTATTTATCGAGGATATTTTTTTCAATCAATCCATTGACTTCGTATGGCATTTCAGTGACTCCTTCACAAATTTCTCCAGAAAATATGCTGCCCCGTCGGTTGATGCCGGGGGATACCGTTGCCATCGTTGCGCCGGCAAGCCCGGTTGAGCCTGACAGGTTTGCGCGCGGGGTGGCCGTGATCAGGTCCATGGGCTATGAGGTGAGGATTCCGGATGAGATTTGTCTGAAAAACGGCTACCTTGCCGGAAGCGACGGGCAGCGGGCAGCGCTGTTGTGCCGGATGATGACCGACCCCGGGATCAGTGCGGTTTTCTGTGCGCGGGGCGGATTCGGGTCCATGAAGCTGCTGCCCCTGCTGGATTATGCGCTGATCCGGGCCAATCCCAAGATTTTTGTCGGCTTCAGTGATATTACGGCGCTGGTGAACGTTCTGTCTGCCCGGTGCGGATGGGTGACGTTTCACGGTCCGATGGTGAGCACGCTGGCGGATGCCTCCGCCCGGACCCTGGAATCACTGGCCGGGGCGCTTTCATCTGATGCCGCCATTGAAATCGTTGCGGAAAATCCGGCTGTCGTCAAGCCCGGAACAGCTTCCGGTCGGGTGGTTGGCGGAAATCTGGCCACATTATGTCATCTGCTCGGAACCGGCTATGAACCCATGCTCAAAGGCCATATCCTGCTGATGGAGGAAACCGGAGAAGCACCCTATCGGATCGATCGCATGCTCACGCAGATGAAACTGGCCGGGTATCTGGACGGTGTTGCCGGGGTGGTGCTGGGCGGATTTGATCACTGCGGGTCGATGAGCGAAATTTCGGATCTGGTTGCCGCAACCTTTCAAGACGAAGACATCCCGATCGTATCGGGGTTTGAAATCGGTCACGGTCGTAATAACCTCACGGTGCCGATAGGATTGGAGGCGATTCTGGATGCGGGCAGGCAGACACTGACTTTCGAGAGTCGAGAGTCGAGAGTCGTGAGTTTTGAGTCAAGAGTCGGTAGTTGATAACCATGAATCTAATACAGACAATGATGCAGCAGGCGGTTGATGGTGGGATTTTTCCCGGGGGGGTGCTGCTCGCGGCCCGGGAAGGTGCGGTCACGTGTTTTGTTGCGGCAGGTCGTGCCAATGTGTTTTCCGGGACGATGGTGACCCATGATACGCTGTTTGATCTGGCATCGCTGACCAAGCCCCTGGCCACCACCCTGGCGGTAATGAAACTGGTCGAGCAGGGGGTGATTGAAATCGATCAGCCAATGGGATCGATTCTTCCGGCGCTTCATCACACCGGAAAACAGATGATCACCCTCCGGCAGCTGCTGGCCCATACGTCGGGTTTGCCGGCTTATCAGCCGTATTATCTGAGACTTTGCGATTTTCCGGCAGATGGCCGGAAAGCGGCGCTGCGGCAGCTGCTCGGAAACGAGCCGCTGATTCACCCGGTGGGTGCTTTTTCCCTCTACAGTGATATCGGGTTCATGTTGCTCGAGTGGGTTGTCGAAACCGTTTCCGGTCAACGCCTGGACCGGTATGTTTCCGATCAGATCTACCGGCCCCTTGGCCTCGATCATTTATTTTTCATTGATCTGAACCGGCCCCGGCCGGTCGGCCGGTATGCCGCGACCGAACAGTGCCCGTGGCGCAAACGGGTTCTGGAAGGCGAGGTCCACGACGACAACGCCCATGCGGCAGGCGGTATCGCGGGGCATGCCGGGCTTTTTGGAACGGCGGAGGATGTATTCAGGCTGCTCGATCACCTGATGGGAATTTATCATCAGGATATCGGTTCGGGCATTATCTGCCCGCAACTGGTGCGGCAGTTTTTCAAACGGCAGCCGGGGACCGACCGGGCGCTCGGATTCGACACCCCGTCCGCCACGGGCTCCAGCGCCGGGGAGTTTTTTTCAAGGTGCAGCGTGGGACATCTGGGGTTTACCGGCACATCGTTCTGGATGGATCTGGAGCGGTCGGTGATCGTGATCCTGCTCACCAACCGGGTTCATCCCTCGCGGGACAACACGCGGATCAGTGCCTTCCGGCCGAAGGTACACAACGCGGTAATCACCGCCATGTCCGGCTGCAGACGATAACGGAATTCGTTTCCGGTTTTTTAAATGCGTTTAAAATACGGCATTAATTTATGAACTGCTTTTTGTTAATATAATTATTCTTGTCACGGGGACATATTTTTGGTAGCAATTTATGCTGCGCGTGTTGAAAGTATATATCCTGAAACAGTCGGGGTCTCGGCCTTGAAACCGGCGCTGTGTGAATAAGAACGGTTGTTGGCCCATCGCCGGTATTGAGCATCACTACATTATAGATACCAAAATAAACAAGTGCCATGCTTGCGCATGGCACACAGGGAAATGAGGAATCATGAGCCTTTTTTTTGACAGTATTTTAGGGCTGTTTTCAAACGATCTTGCCATCGATCTCGGTACGGCCAATACGCTTGTATATGTAAAAGGCAAGGGAATCGTGCTGAATGAGCCTTCGGTCGTTGCAGTTCGAACGGACGGGCGGATGAAAAACAAGGTGCTGGCTGTTGGACTGGAAGCGAAAAATATGCTGGGACGTACCCCGGGTAATATCGTGGCTATCCGGCCGATGCGTGACGGTGTTATCGCCGATTTTGAGGTAACCGAGGCCATGCTCCGGTATTTTATTCACAAGGTCCATAATCGACGGGCGTTTGTCCGGCCCAGAATCGTTATTGCGGTTCCCTCCGGGATTACGCAGGTTGAAAAGAGGGCGGTTCGTGAATCCGCGGAATCTGCCGGTGCGCGTGAGGTCTTTTTGATCGAGGAACCCATGGCTGCCGCCATTGGCGCCGGCCTTCCCATTACCGAACCGATATGTAACATGGTGGTGGATATCGGAGGCGGGACGACCGAAGTTGCGGTGATCTCACTGGCCGGGATCGTGTACAGCCGGTCCATACGGGTGGCCGGTGACAAGATGGACATGGCCATCATGCAGCATATCAAACGCAAATATAATCTTCTGATCGGTGAGCGGACCGCCGAGATTATCAAGATGACCATCGCGACGGCGTATCCGGATTCCGAACACCTCGAAACCATTGAGGTGAAGGGAAGAGATCTGGTATCCGGGATTCCTAAAATTCTGACCATTGATTCGGAAGAGATTCGAATGGCCATCGCCGAGCAGGTGGATGCCATACTGGAAACGGTGAAAATCGCTCTGGAGCAGACCCCTCCGGAACTGGCGGCGGATATTGTCGACAGGGGGATTGTGCTGACCGGCGGGGGCGGCCTGCTGAAAAATCTGGATAAACTGCTCAGAGAGGAGACCGGTCTTCCGATTACCGTGAACGAAGACCCCCTGACAACGGTTGCGCTGGGTTCAGGAAAAGTCCTGGACAGTATTGAAATCCTCAGACAGGTCGTTATTGATTAGGCTATGTTTTCTAAACGGATGATGATGGTGTCCGGCATCATTGCATTCATGGTGGCGGGTATCATAGTTGTTTCGGTTACCAGTACGCGTCGTCCTGATGTCGGGCAGGGGCGCGTGGTGCTTCCTGTGCTCGGTCCACTCCAGAAGTCGGTTGCCCAGTCTGTTCGATTTTTGAAAGATATATGGGGAGATTATTTTTTCCTGGTTTCAGCGGCCGAAGAAAATGAGCACCTGAAACAGGCCTTGAGCCTCAGCATCGAGAAAAACAACCAGCTGAAGGAATTGGCGCTTTCCAATCAACGGCTCCGGAATCTGCTTGATTTTAAAAAAACGGTTCAATGGTGGTCCATTGCGGCAGAGGTGGTTGGAAAAGATCCGTCCCCGTGGTTTAAGACGATCATTGTCGACAAGGGCAAATCAGACGGCGTGGTTTCAGGGCTTCCGGTTGTCAGCCACGAGGGAATTGCCGGACTGATCACGGAATCATCGTCCCGGTTTTCGAAAGTATTGCTCCTGATCGACCAGAACAGCGCCATTGATGCACTGGACCAGAGGACCCGCGCACGGGGGATTATTCAGGGAGGCGGAAACGGGCAATTCAAATTTAAATATGTGCTGCGCAAACATGATGTCCGTACAGGGGATACGGTTGTCTCCTCCGGTCTGGACGGGGCATTTCCCAAGGGGATTCGAATCGGTGAGGTCTCTGCGGTGGTCAAGGGAAATTCCGGTATTTTCCAGGAGGTTACGGTAACCCCGTATGTGGATTTTGAAAAGCTCGAAGAGGTATTGATTCTATTTAACACGCCCGAGCCGGCCGCCGGGAGCGGGCAATGAAATATGGCTTTTATGCGATAACCGGCATTGGGTTGATCCTTTTCCAGACGACCATCTGTCCCGGTTTGCCGTTTTATTTTTTTTGTTATGATCTGCTGTTGCCTGTAGTGATCTCTGCCGGCATATACCGATCGCCACGGGAAGGCATTCTGGGGGTTCTGGTCCTGGGGTTTTTAATGGATCAGCTTTCAGGCGCCCCTTTCGGACTTTATATCACCACGTATTTATGGCTGTTTCTGGCGGTCAAGCTGGCCCGGAGGTTTATCCATGTGAAAAACCTTTTTTTTCTGGTCTTGATATCGGCGGTCGGGGTGGTGATGGAAAACACGCTGATGCTGATCAGTGCTTTTTTACAGGGCACCGAGGATCGAATGTACGGATCCATTGCCAACACGATCGTATGGCAGACGGTGGTTGCGTCTGCAACCGCTCCGTTGATGGTATCCGGCCTTGAATATTTGTCTGGCAAATGGAACAGGTGGCTGGCCGTACGGTCTTCCGGAGAACGGAAATGTTGACCCGGTACGGGCCCGGCAAGAATAAATTGTGCCGGGATTGTGCGGGATTTTTTTCCGTGGCCCTGACGGCCCGGGGGGTGCCGGCATGCGTTCTTCATCTGCGGGCAGATGTTTCGGCATTGGTTGAGGAATTTTGAATAACTATTTTAAATCTGCTGACAGCAACTGGTTCCGCCAACGGTTAACCGGCGTTCTGCTTTTTATCGTCGCAGCATTTGCTGTGCTTCTGGTCCGCCTGTTTTATCTTCAAGTCATCAGGGGGGACGAATACAGGCGCCTGTCTGAAAGCAACTGCATCCGCCTTCAATATATCAGCCCGCAGAGGGGACTGATCTTTGACCGAAATGGCGAACTGCTGGTGGATAACCGCCCTTCGTTTGATCTGAGCATTATTTTGAAAGATGCCAGACCGCTCACTCAAACGCTTGAGAAACTGTCCGGGTATATCAATGTTCCCGTTGAACAGTTTGCCGAAACGATCACCCGGAATAAATCGGTTCCCTCCTATAAACCGATTCTGCTGCAAGCCGATGTCGGACGGGACATCATGGCGGCTGTTCAGGTTCATCAATATGACCTTCCCGGCGTTGAGATAACGGTGACCCCCTGCAGACATTATATTTATGAGCAAAGCGCCGCGCATCTGATCGGATATCTTGGCGAGATCAATGGTGAAGAACTCCGAAGCGGAAAATTTCCGGAAACCCGGGGCGGTGATTATATCGGCAGATACGGTGTTGAGAAAATTTATGAGTCGTATCTGCACGGAACGGGCGGTGGCCGGCA
Organism: Desulfobacterales bacterium; assembly: GCA_028704555.1. Lineage (NCBI taxonomy): Bacteria > Pseudomonadati > Thermodesulfobacteriota > Desulfobacteria > Desulfobacterales > Desulfobacterales bacterium. Next base: position 14,696 of record JAQWFD010000050.1, on the reverse strand, counting down.
GGTCGAAGTGAATGTGAGGGGGCAGGTGGTCAATGTGCTGAAAACCGTCGATGCCGGGCAGGGTCACGAAGTATATCTGACGATCGATTCGGCACTTCAGCGGAAGGCGGAAACCTTGCTGGCGGGAAGGGCAGGCGCCGTTGTCGCGATGGATCCGGATACCGGAGAAATTTTGGCCATGGCGAGCAGCCCTTCATTTGATCAGAATGAATTTGTGGGCGGGATATCCAAAGATCAATGGCGTTCGCTGTTATCCAATCCTGATAAACCCCTGCAGAATAAAACCATTCAGGCCGTATATCCTCCGGCCTCTACGTATAAAATTATCACGGCGATTGCGGGCCTTGAAGAAGGGATTATTGATGAACACACCGAATTTACCTGCTATGGTTCCTATAAATTCGGAGATCGCCGTTTCAGGTGCTGGCGAAAACAGGGCCATGGGGCGTTAGCTGTTGAAGAAGCACTGTCTCAATCCTGTGACGTGTTTTTTTATCAGTTAGGACAGCGCCTGGGGGTCGATAAACTTGCCGAATACGCCAACAGGTGCGGTCTGGGAGTCAAAACCGGGCTCCATCTGGAAAATGAGGAAAGCGGACTGATTCCTACTTCAAAGTGGAAAAAACGAAAAACCGGTATTTCGTGGCAGGCAGGAGAAACGCTGTCTGTGGCCATTGGGCAGGGATATAATCTGGTGACGCCGATGCAGATGGCGGTGTTTATGGCAGCGGTTGCCAACGGGGGCAACCGGCCGGAGCCGATTTTGGTGAGGCGGATTTGTTCGGTGAACGGGGACGTACTCCTTGAAAACAAACCACGGATAGTTGATCGGCTGCCTTTCAGCAAAACGACTCTGGATCTGGTGAAAAAGGGGTTGTGGCAGGTTGTCAACGGGAAAACCGGGACCGCAAAGATCGCACATCTCAAGGACATTGAGATCAGCGGGAAAACCGGGACCGCTCAGGTGTTCAGCCATAAATCAAAGGACGATCGGGATGACGATTTGTCGGATCACTTAAAACCTCATGCCTGGTTTGTGGCGTATGCGCCGTCCGACCATCCGCGCATCGCCGTTTCGGTGATCATAGAACATGGCGAACACGGCGCAAGTGCCGCGGGCCCCGTTGCGAGGGATCTGATTCAGTTTTATATGGGGGAACAGTCGGCCGTCAGCGGTCAAGCCTCGTAATGGCGGATGACTGAAAATCGTCAGTGCCCATCCATCCGGATTTAAAAAGACAGGCACTGAGGGGCGTCCCCCATCGGGTAGATGGCAGAAACAAGTTGAAAGTCTGAGGGATGATGACTGGCGAGCGCACTAATTCTGGAGTTAAATATGTTTGATCGGCGGCTTGTACAATGTTTTGACTGGGGGCTTTTGGCCATTACGGTGCTGATTGCCGTTTTTGGCCTTGTAACTTTGTACAGCGCGTCGGCCTCCGGGTCACAGTCCATCCTCAAAACGCTGTATGCCAAGCAGCTGATTTGGTACGGAATCGGCGTTGCGGTGATGGTATGCTGCTTTGTTTTTAACTATAAATTACTTGACCCATGGGCAAACGTCATCTATCTGGCTTGTGTGGGGCTGCTGGTCGCCGTACTGCTGTTTGGTAAATACGTCGCAGGGTCCAGGCGCTGGTTGATGCTGGGACCGATATCCGTCCAGCCGTCGGAGCTGATCAAAATCGCCATCATCATCGTTCTGGCAAGATATTATTCAAAGGAAGTCAATACAACCGGATTCACGTTGCGTGAGCTTGTAATTCCCCTTTTACTGGCAGCTGTTCCTTTTCTGCTGATTGTCAGGCAGCCTGATCTGGGAACCGGCCTGATGTTGATTCTGATCGTCGGATCGATGACCCTGTTTATTAAAATCGAAAAACGGTCTCTGATGTATTTGGCCGGAACCGGCCTTGTCTTTGTTCCCATGGTATGGTTTTTCCTGAAGGGGTACCAGAAACAGCGGATTTTGACATTTCTGAATCCGGACCGGGATCCCTTAGGCGCCGGGTATCATATCATTCAATCCAAAATTGCTATCGGTTCCGGAATGATATTCGGGAAAGGCTTTTTGGAAGGAACCCAGAACGTTCTTTCGTTTCTGCCGGAGCAGCACACGGATTTTATTTTTTCAGTGCTGGCAGAAGAATGGGGGCTGTTTGGAACAGTATCCCTGCTGTTTTTATTCTTTTTGTTACTTGCCAAAGGATTGTCTATCGCTTACAAATGCCGGAACCCGTTCGGGTCGATACTTGCCGTGGGAATCACGGTGATGATTTTCTGGCAGGTGCTGATCAACACAGGAATGGTGATGGGCCTTATGCCTGTGGTGGGTATCCCGTTGCCGTTTGTCAGTTACGGCGGTTCATCGATCATCACAATGATGATCGGAATCGGCATTTTGATGAACATCAGCATGAGACGGTTTGTCATGGATTAGAGAATCAATCCGGCCGGTACGGGGGGGGGGGGGCAACCGCTGGCGTCTGCCCTGACGCGAAATACCGCGAAGCTCGTGAAGCCTTTGTCAGCAGTTCAGATATTAGCTTATGAAGCCGCAAGTATGGCTTTCGGATCGGGATGAATCTGAAATTCACTAATAACAGCCTGTCATATTCCTTTTCTTTAAAACAGCATGTTAGTTAAATATAAAAATTTAAAAAACCTTTGACATTTTGCTAGAGCTGATGTTATAGACCCCCAAAGTTTAGCATATTAATTATAATCAGGATAAATAAATCAATGTTACGGAGGGCGCCCTATGATAAGCGTTAATGGATCTGTATGGATTCAGATGGCTAACTTTTTGATCCTGATATGGGTACTGAATATAGTTTTATACAAACCGATCCGGAAGATGATACGCGAGCGGCAGGATAAAATTTCAGGCCTTAAGGATGGAATCGAAACTTTTGATCAGCAGGCGAAAGAATCCGAAACAGCCTATGCTGAGGGGCTGAAGGCGGCAAGGGGCAATGGATTAAAGGCGAAGGAGACATTGGTTCAAGCGGCGGCCGAGGAAGAAAAAAAAGTACTTGAAAGCATAAACGCCAAGGCTCAGGCTCAACATGCCGAAGTTCGTGAGAAAATCGCGAAAGAGGCTGACGCCGTTAGAAAGTCGCTTGAAATGGAAATTGATGACTTTGCAGAGGCGATAGGCCAAAAAATTCTGGGGAGGGCGGTTCGATGAAAATTTCAGGTTCTAACCGGAAACGTTTTGTTGCCATGGGCTTGATTGCAGCGGGGCTTTTCTTTTTTTTCACCGGCCTTGCCACGGGCGCTTCGGGAGAAGAAGGCCATGGCGCTGAATCAACAGGGCAAGCTGTGGAATCAACAGGGCATGAAGCTGAATCTGGACATGCAGCCGAGTCAAAAGGATGGCTTCCCACTGATACGTACAAAGTCATGAACTTTGTGGTATTGGCGGTCGGGTTGTTTTATCTTCTGCGGAAGCCCGTTTCTCAGGCGTTGAACGGGCGGATAGAAGGTATCAGGGAACAGTTGGGCAATCTGGAAACCCAAAAAGAGGCTGCGGAGAAAACACTGGCCGAATACCAGAAAAGGATGGCCAATCTGGAACAGGAAGCTGAACAGGTGATTCAGGATTATATCCGACAGGGCAATGAGGCTAAATCGCGGATTATCCAGGAAGCAAAAGTTGCCGCTGAGAAGCTTCAGGACCAGGCACAGCGTAATATCGAATATGAGTTCAGGCAGGCCAGTCAGAGTCTGAAAAATGAGATCGTGGAAAAGGCGCTGGTAAAAGCCGAAGAGATCATCAAAAAAGAAATCTCGGCTAAAGATCAGGAAAAACTTGTAGATGAATACTTAGAGAAGGTGGCATAATGAAAAATTTTGCGATATCCAGGCGTTATGCCAAAGCACTTCTGCTGATCGGGAAAGAAGAAGGTAAAGCCGAAAAGTACAGAGCAGAGCTGGATGAGATTTCCGGTTTGATTTTTGGTGAAAAACAACTGGCTCAGGTTCTGACGAACCCCCTTTATGATTCTACCGGTCGGAAAAATGTGTTGAAGGCATTACTTAAAAAACTGAAGCTCTCTAAAACGATGGCATCTTTCCTCCTTTTGCTGTTTGATAAAGGGCGGATTGGCTTTTTGGCGAATATTAATGAGTTTTATAACAAATTGGCCGACGAGTTAAAAGGAATTGCCCAAGCCAGTCTGGTTTCGGCAACAGAACTTTCATCCGAAACCATTGAAAAGATTCGTGCGGCACTGTCTAAAAAGACACGTAAGGAAATTATTCTTGAGGTCGAACAGGATCCAGGCCTTATTGGGGGAATAGTGACGAGAATGGGTGATCTTGTTTTGGACGGGAGTATCAAAACACAGATGCTCAATTTGAGAGAATCTTTAAAAAGGGGTGAGAGTGTCTAATGGAAATAAAAGCCGAAGAAATAAGTCAGATTATCAAGGGGCAGATTAAAGATTACGACAAAAAAGTCGAACTCAGCGAAACAGGCGTTGTTTTGTCTGTTGGTGACGGAATTGCCCGCGTTTACGGTTTGGAAAAGGTAATGGCCCTGGAGCTGGTTGAATTTCCCGGCGGCATCCTAGGCATGGCATTGAATCTTGAAGAAGATAACGTGGGTATCGCTATTATGGGTGAAGACATCCATATTAAAGAAGGCGATATCGTGAAACGAACCGGGCGAATCGCTGAGGTTCCGGTTGGGGAAGCGGTTCTGGGTCGCGTTGTATCCTCAACGGGTGAGCCCATTGACGGAAAAGGCCCCATCGATGCCAAAGAATTCCGGCGGGTTGAAATGGTGGCTCCCGGTGTTATTGCCCGAAAAGGCGTTCATGAACCCTGCTATACCGGATTAAAGGCGGTAGACGCTATGACGCCTGTCGGTCGCGGGCAACGTGAGCTGATCATCGGTGACCGGCAGATCGGTAAGACAGCAATTGCGGTTGATGCCATTCTGGCGCAGAAGAATACGGATGTTTTTTGTATATATGTAGCCTGCGGGCAGAAAAAATCTACCGTTGCCCAGATTGTGGCTACTCTCGAAAAACATGGTGCAATGGAATATACGACCGTTGTTGCCGCGTGCGCCAGTGACCCTGCCACACAACAGTATGTTGCACCTTACGCTGGAACCGCCATGGGCGAATATTTCCGCGACAAGGGACAGCACGCCCTGATCATATACGATGACCTTTCAAAGCAGGCAGTCGCATACCGCCAGGTTTCCCTGCTTCTCAGACGGCCTCCGGGACGTGAAGCCTATCCGGGCGATATTTTTTATAATCACTCCCGACTGCTGGAACGTTCCGCCAAACTCAGTGACGAGCTGGGTGCAGGCTCTCTGACGTCGCTTCCGATTATTGAAACTCAGGCCGGTGATGTTTCCGCGTATATTCCTACGAACGTTATTTCGATTACCGATGGTCAGATTTATCTCGAACCCAACCTGTTTTTTTCCGGTGTACGACCTGCTATTAACGTCGGGTTGTCTGTATCCAGGGTGGGTGGTTCGGCACAGGTCAAGGCCATGAAACAAGTTGCCGGAAATCTGCGTCTCGATCTGGCACAATATAGAGAACTTGAAGCGTTCGCAGCGTTTGGAAGCGACTTGGATGCGTCCACTCAGGCACAGCTTACCCGTGGCCAGAGACTGGTCGAAATTCTGAAACAACCCCAGTATCAGCCGCTGCCGCTGGAAAAGCAGGTGTGCATGCTGTACGCGGGTACCAGAGGGTTTCTGGATAAATTTCCGGTAGCCGTACTGGCAAAATATGAAGCCGGCCTTTATAGCTTCATAGAAGGCAAGTATCCACAGATTTTTACTGAACTTGCAGAGAAAAAAATAATTTCGGATGATCTTGACAAATTAATGACCAAAGCCTTGAACGAATATGAGCAAACGTTTAAGGATACCATTAAATAAGGTTATACGGAGGTCTGTGGACTCAACCTAAATTGAAATAAGCGATAAGGGCTAATTTATATGGCAACTTTAAAAGATGTCAAAAATAAAATCAGCGGAGTAAAGAAAACGAAGCAGATTACGAAAGCCATGAATATGGTGGCAGCTTCGAAGTTGCGCGGTGCCCAGACGATGATGGAAAGCTTCCGTCCGTATGCGTCCAAGTTTTCAGAGGTCTTGGGCAGTCTGGCTGAAAAGGCGGGTGATGATGTCAGTCCTTTGCTGCAGCCGCGTGAAAATGTAAAAAAGATCAATATTGTATTGTGTACGTCAGATAGAGGCCTGTGCGGTGGTTTTAATTCAAACCTTATTTCAATAGCCAATAAATTTAATAAAAATAAGCGTGAACAAAATATCGACGTATCATTTTCCAACTTTGGTAAAAAAGGACGCGACTGGTGCCGGAGCAATAAAATTTCTATTGAAAGTGAGCACCTGGGTATCGTGGGGAGCAAATTCGGCTTCACCATCGCTGCCAATGTCGGTCGAATGTTGATAAACGGATATCTTGAAGAAAAATATGATGAAGTTTACATCATATACTCTGAATTTATTTCTATGGCGAAACAGATGCCGGTTATCAAACAGCTTCTTCCCATACCCCCGCTGGAAAAAGAGGAATCCGGAGAAGCTGAGGAAACTTCCTTTTTGGCTGAGCATATCTGTGAGCCGTCAGTTGATGAGCTGTTAGGGGAATTGCTGCCTCGAAGTATTTTCGTTCAGATTTACAGCGCCCTGTTGGAAACATCGACGAGTGAGCATGCAGCCCGGATGACGGCAATGAATAATGCAACCAAAGCATGTGATGATATGGTTGATAATTTGACTCTGACTTATAATAAGGCTCGGCAGTCAGCCATTACCGCAGAATTGATGGATATTGTCGGTGGGGCTGAGGCTTTGAGAGGCTAGAAATATTATACCGCATTTTGATAGGAGGCATTCAATGGGTGAAAATATAGGCAAAATTATACAGATAACGGGTCCTGTTGTGGATGTAGAATTTGAACAGGGTCAATTGCCGAGTATTTTAACGGCGCTGACAATAACCAACCCCACGATTGACGATACTCCGGATAACCTGATAATTGAAGTCGCTCAACATCTCGGAGACAATGTGGTTCGAACCATTGCAATGGATGTAACAGATGGTCTGGTCCGCGGCATGCAGGTCAAAGATACTGGCATGCCGATCATGATGTCGGTGGGCCAGGCCAGCCTCGGCAGAGTTGCAAATGTTGTAGGACGCCCGGTTGACGGTCTTGGGCCGATCAGTCGCGAAAAAATGATGCCGATCCATCGTGCGGCGCCCAAATTTACCGAGCAGGATACAAGTGTACGAGTCCTTGAAACCGGCGTCAAGGTTATTGACCTTCTGGTACCTTTCCCCCGTGGTGGTAAAATGGGGCTTTTTGGCGGTGCTGGCGTTGGTAAGACGGTTATCATGATGGAGCTGGTCAACAACATCGCCATGCAGCATGGTGGCATTTCCGTATTTGCCGGTGTCGGTGAAAGAACCCGTGAAGGAAATGACCTTTACCACGAAATGAAGGAATCCGGAGTTCTGCCAAAAGCTGCCCTGATCTATGGGCAGATGACCGAACCTCCCGGAGCAAGGGCACGGGTCGCATTGTCCGCATTGACGTGCGCAGAATATTTCAGAGATGAAGAAGGCCAGGATGTTCTGATCTTCATTGACAACATATACAGATTTACTCAGGCGGGGTCCGAGGTGTCTGCACTTCTGGGACGTATGCCTTCAGCGGTAGGTTATCAGCCGACCCTGGCTGTCGACCTTGGCGGGCTTCAGGAACGGATCACCTCGACCGATAAGGGGTCCATCACAGCGGTTCAATGCGTTTATGTCCCCGCTGATGACTTGACAGACCCAGCGCCTGCGACCACATTTGCCCATCTTGATGGAACCGTCGTTTTGTCCCGACAGATTGCTGAACTGGGAATTTATCCGGCGGTGGATCCGCTGGATTCAACCTCCCGAATTCTGGATGCGGCCTATATCGGTGAAGAACATTATCATGTGGCCAGGGAAGTTCAGCAGATACTGCAGAAGTATAAAGAGCTTCAGGATATTATTGCAATTCTTGGTATTGAAGAATTGTCCGATGAAGATAAGGTTGTTGTTGGTCGGGCACGCAAGATGCAGCGATTTCTCTCTCAGCCGTTTCATGTCGCTGAAACCTTTACCGGAATGCCGGGTGCTTTTGTAAAGATTGAGGACACCGTAAGGGGTTTTAAGGAAATATGTGAAGGTAAATATGATGAATTGCCTGAGCAGGCATTCTATATGGTCGGCGGCATTGAGCAGGCAGTAGAAAAAGCTCAGAAAATGGGCTAGGCGTTAACCATATGCGAGGGTAAAATAATGTCTGAATACATGAAATTAGAAATTGTTACCCCTGAAAAAGCTGTCGTCAGTGAAGATGTGCAAATTGTCATGGCGCCGGGAAATCTTGGAGAGTTTGGCGCACTTAAAGGGCATACACCTTTTATGGCAGCCCTGAAAATAGGCAGTCTGAAGTACAGGAATAAGCAGGGCGAACTGTTGTGCGCTTTTGTCAGTGGCGGATTTGTTGAAGTGCTGCCGGAGAAGGTAACTGTTTTGGCAGAATCAGCAGAGCTTAGTTGTGACATTGATCCTGAACGCGCTCGTGCTGCACTCGAACGTGCACAGAAGCGGATGGCAGGGGATGAAACCGACATCGATTTTGAAAGAGCACGCGCAGCATTTCAAAGAGCGACGTACCGTCTGATGCTCATTCAGTAGCGAATATGGCGGGGAGAAATCGTTACAGGTAAAAAACTGAAGATGTACATGCGCCTGATATGTTGATTTTTAATCAGGGACTTTAAATAGGCGTTAAAAAATTCAAATATAAAAGGCAGACCGGAAATCCGGCCTGCCTTTTATATTACATACTGCCACATCACCGTATCCAAAAATACCCACCCGACTTCTTTAAATTCAAAAGTTGCCAAGGTTGATGAACTCGTAAAAAGTACCCACGCCTGTCATTTCCGTGCAGGCGGGAATTCAAAGCACATTGAAATAACTGGGCTTCTCTTTTTGGTGGAATGACAAATAAGGGCTGAATATGGATTTTTACATAGCCATCAAGATTGAACAATCAAGGGAAATTTTAAAATCTGTTGATCAACGTCAGAATATGATTTAGTTTAAAGAAAAAAACTGGTAATGTTTGTGCTATGTTTTGGTCTTTGAAAAATTGTATTAGATGTGATTTTTTTCTGTATGAAAAGAAAATTCTTAGTCAGAAACTTAACCTGCGCAGATATATGAAAAGATTTGGAGAATGGTTGGAAGGATGTACATCGTGAAGAATGATACAGCGGTTATCATACTGGCAGCGGGGTTGGGTACGCGAATGAAATCTAAAACGGCCAAGGTACTGCATGAAATCAACCATAAACCCATGGTGCTGTATGTCATTGATACCGCAAAACAGATAGTCGGCAATACTGTTATACTGGTGATCGGATATCAGGCTGATTTGGTTAAGACAGCGGTATCCTCCCATGCGGATGTGATGTATGCCTATCAGGAACATCAACTGGGCACCGGCCATGCAGTGTTAACCGCATTGCCCTGTGTCCCGGATGAGATAAAGGATGTCATCGTTTTATGCGGTGATGTACCTCTTTTGTCCTATGAAACGTTATCGACTTTGATTCGGGACCATAAAGAAAAAAAACGGGATGTATCTGTCCTTGTCGTTGAACGGGAAGATCCCTTCGGATATGGAAGAATCATATTTGACGAAAAAGGACGATTTTCTGCAATCGTTGAGGAAGCCGATACCTCGGAATTACAGAAAAAAATTAATATTGTGAACACGGGTATATATTGTTTTTCCAGAGAGTTCCTGATTCATGCGCTGGCAAATATAAATACGGAAAACAAACAGGGGGAGATGTACTTGACCGATCTGATCGAAATGGGATACAGTAGACAAAAAAAAGTCGGTGTCATGATAGCCTCTGATCCAGAGGAATTTATCGGAGTAAACAGCGTTGAGGATCTGTTGGCGGTCGTAAAGATTATGAATCGCCGAAAAGGTAAAATATCTTGACTTTCAATGGGTTGAAAGATTATATATAGTAAGATTAAATGAGGAGGCAATTTGGAAAGCTCACAACTCTTGCAGCAGTTTGAACAGATTGAATATAAGGTGGATTACTTGTTGGAAGCCTGTAAAGCGTTTGAAACCGAAAACTCAAACCTCAGGGAGAAAGTAACCCAATTGGAAATAGAGCTGCAAAAGAAAAATGAGAACGAAGCCGGATTTAATGGGGTCAAATCTCAGATACGGTCCAGGCTTGACGCTTTGATGACCAAATTAGAGGACATACAAAAACCAACGTAGTATAAATAAAAGCGTGGGATTTAAGAAAGGTTGATGTCTATTCATTGGAACAACTTTTAACGATAGAGATTTTTGGACAGCTTTACACCTTTAAGACAGATTCCCAAGATCAAACAGCGCGAGCGGTTGCAGATTTTCTTGAGTGTGAAATAACCCGGAGTGAGATGCAACAGTCCGATTTAACAAAACAGACAAATAAATTTGCGATTTTGCTTTCTGCTGCTATGAATATAGCCTATAACCATATTGAATTGAAAAAACAATATTCAGATTTGACAAATGATTTGTCTTTCAGGACAACAAAACTGCTTAAACGGTTAGATCATTTGCCCTGATTTTGGAGAACAAGCTGATTCCAGCTCTATTGATTCAATAGCGCTCTGAATGTACAATGAATACGATGTGTTATTAAAAGATATTTATGAAAGGCCCGGATTTATTGATGCAGATATAGATGTTATTTTTTAACATTGAGGTGAACCCCTGCCATGTTCGTGATTGGAAGATGATCTTTGTCCCAACATTGAAAGTCCACGGGAGCTTTCGCTAGTTTCGGTGAGCAGGTTCTGCTTGTACAGAAAAGCCTAAAGAAACTATAAGGCGCCCACTTTGACCAAATGGTTCAAAGAACCGACAACACGGCATAGTGGCGGGGGTTCCGCATCATAACAGACAGGTGCCTTTTATTCAGATCTGATAATCAGCAAGTTGGTTACAGTAATTCCACCGCCTTATTCATAATGCCGTTCGTTGTATCCCTTCAACTCCCCCTCATAATTCATTACATGAATATTTCATTGCCCTGGCGACAGGAAATAACTGTTTTTGAAGTAATTTTATGAATTGAATAGCGAAGCTGCGCCATGATGATAGGACTCATTGGCTGGCTTCTATTATTCGGTTGAAACGGCGCTATAATCATCCGGATCGAAAGTTTAAAGCAGCATGTGATGCGTTTGTCTGCCTTTGGTATTGGATGAATGAAATAAATAATTAGAAGCGGCTTGCTTTTGGGGGATATGGGATGAATAGCATGAATATGATGAATTTGTTCATTTATGTGATTGTTTTTGGCGCAGGAGTAGCTCTTGCCGGTTTAATTAAAAAGGGGCTGTTAACTCGAAAAATTCGGGAGCAGCAGGCCTGTGCGGATGCGATTCTGGAAGAGGCAAAGCAAAAATCTGAACGGCTCGTTAAGGAAGCTCATGTTGATATAAAAGATAAAATTTTTAAAATGCAGAGTGATTTTGAAGACGAGACCAGAGAAACCCGGCTTGAAATAAAACGAAACGAAAAGCGCCTGATTCAAAAAGAAGAAAATAATGAACGTAAGCTTGAGCAGATCGAACGGAGAGAAAGAGAGCTTAGCCGAAGGGAAAAAAAATTATCTAATTCTGAAGAAGAATTGGAACAAAAAGAACAGTTATGTAACGAACTTATTGAGGAAAAGAAAAAAGAGCTTGAAAAAATATCCGGCTTGACAGCAGATGAGGCAAAAGAGCTTCTGCTTAAAAACATGGAAAATGAGGCCCGATTTGAGGGGGCTAAATTAGTCAAGCGTATTGAAGCTGAAGCTAAGGAAAATGCCAGTAAAAAATCAAAGGAAATTATCGCTACGGCTATTCAGCGCTATGCCGGCGATTATGTCGCCGAGCGGACCGTGTCTTCGGTTCAGCTTCCGAATGACGAAATGAAGGGGCGTATTATTGGCAGAGAGGGTCGAAATATTCGTGCGCTTGAAGCGGCCACGGGTATTGATCTGATTATCGATGATACCCCGGAAGCGGTGATTCTTTCGGGATTTAATCCCATCCGGCGGGAGGTTGCGCGGCTGTCATTGATCAGATTGATTTCAGATGGAAGGATTCACCCCGCCAGAATAGAGGCGGTGGTCAAGACGGTTGAACAGGAAGTTGATCAGTCTGTCAAGGAGGCAGGTGAGCAGGCTGCCTTTGATCTTGGCGTTCATGGTATTCATCCCGAACTTATTAAATATCTGGGTCGGTTGAAATTTCGAACCAGTTATTCACAGAATGTTCTTCAGCATTCTATAGAAGTAGGATTTCTGTGTGGAATTATGGCTTCCGAACTTGGATTGAATCAAAAAATTGCAAGACGGATGGGATTGCTCCATGATTTGGGTAAGGCGGCCGATCATGAAGTTGAAGGCCCTCATGCCCTGATCGGATCAAAACTGGCAAAAAAGTACGGCGAGTCGGCCAGGGTGGTTCATGCAATCGCCGCTCATCACGAAGATGTCGTGCCCAACTCAGTATATGCCATATTGGTTCAGGCTGCTGACGGACTTTCAGGGGCCCGCCCCGGCGCGCGTAAGGAATTGCTGGAAAATTATATTAAACGGCTCGAAGACCTTGAAAATATATCAAATTCGTTTGAAGGGGTTGATAATTCCTATGCGATACAGGCCGGCAGAGAATTGAGAGTGATGGCTCAGAGCGAATCGGTGACAGACGAAGAAGCCGTGTTGCTCAGCAGGGATATCGCTAAAAAGATCGAAGAGACACTGACATTTCCCGGACAGATAAAAGTGACAGTGATACGTGAAACACGAGCAGTGGAATATGCGAATAAATAGAGGGAGTTAGCTATAATGAACGTATTAGATATCTTGCTGGAAAGAGGGTTTGTTGAAAAAACAACACATGATGTGGAGCTGTCTGAGAAGCTCAAATGTCCGGTGACATGTTATGTGGGGTTTGATCCAACGGCATCCAGTTTGCATGTCGGTCATCTTTTGCCGATTATGGCACTTTCTCACATGCAGCGAAACGGCCACCGCCCTATAGCGTTGGTAGGAGGCGGAACCGGTCTGGTCGGTGACCCAAGCGGAAAAACTGAAATGAGAAAGCTGCTGAACCCGGAAATTGTTGCAGACAATGTTGAAGGGCTAAAACGTCAACTGTCGCATTTTATTGAATTCGAAAATGATAAGGCATTGCTGCTCAATAATGCAGAGTGGCTGACAAAACTCAACTACATATCCTTTCTCAGGGATATCGGGCGGTATTTCAGTGTAAACCGTATGATTAAGGCTGAAGGCTATAAAATGCGGCTTGAAGCTGAGGAAGGACTCAGTTTTATCGAATTCAACTATATGATTCTTCAGGCGTATGATTTTTTAGAACTTTATCATCGGTATGATTGTTCCATTCAGATGGGAGGAAGCGATCAGTGGGGGAATATTGTTGCCGGAATTGATCTGATACGCAGGGTACGCCAGGGCAGTGCGTTTGGCATAACGTTTAAGTTGATTACAACAAGCGGCGGTGCTAAAATGGGAAAAACTGCAAAAGGTGCTGTCTGGCTTGATCCGTCCCGGACTTCCCCGTATGATTATTATCAGTACTGGATCAATACCGATGACAGGGATGTCGCCCGGTTTCTGGCTGTTTTTACTTTTCTTCCAATGAATGAAATCAAAGAGGTGGAAAAGCTGAAAGATGCCGATTTGAACTGTGCAAAGACCGTTTTGGCTTTTGAAGCGACGTTACTTGCGCATGGAAGACAGGAGGCGGTTAAAGCCGTTCAGTCGTCCTCGAGTATGTTCGGATCAAGAAAGGTCCCTGAAGATATATTGCCATCGAGCAGCATGCCGCGGGAAGATTGCGGACATGACGACGATAAGGTGCCTCATTCCTGTTACAGTTTGGAACAATTTAAAGCTGGAATACCTGCATTTAAATTATTTGCTATGGTTGGGCTTACAGCTTCCGGAGGCGCTTCCCGAAGACTCATACAGCAGGGTGGGGCATATATCAACGGTGAGCGTGTGGAATCTGTTGAATATATGGTAAATGAGAACGATATCGATAACTTGCAGCTGTTGCTCCGGGCAGGAAAAAAATGTTATCATAAAATAAAAATAATATCCTAAAAAAACACTTGAAATTTTATGGGACACAATGTAAATAAACCAAGTTTTTATTGTGACCGAATAAAAATGGCCGCTAATTTGATACGGGCCATTTGATAGATGGTAAAAAATCTTGATTTTTATTTAAAAAAAAATTGACAAATCAGGATTTAAATCATATTCTGCAAAAGGTGTATGTGTAAAATATGATAAAATCTGCTTGGTGTTTTTATGCAAAAAATAATCTTGACACCGGAGCCGGTTTGAAATATAGTTGGTTTTAGACTTTGATCTTTGAAAACTAAATAGTGGCAGCGAGTCTGATTCTCGAAAAGAGGGTTAAGACTTATTAAAGTAAGTCTGAGAAAAAAGGATTTAATTGGAGAGTTTGATCCTGGCTCAGAATGAACGCTGGCGGCGTGCCTAACACATGCAAGTCGCACGAGAACTCTCCTGCTTGCAGGAG
>JAQWFD010000049.1 GCA_028704555.1 Desulfobacterales bacterium | reverse complement strand
CTTTGTCCGGATATTTTTAGTTAGCCCCAAGGTAGTATGGGCATATTTCCTGGTATTTGTAACATTTAATAAAAAATTTATTATCAAAATAAATTAAAATCATTCACTTAAATTAACGTTGTGAACACTTTTAGGGCATCGTTCAAAGCTCGCGCATCATGAGTGCGAATATAATCCACGCCCATGTAACTTGAATAAATTTCCGCCGCCAAGGTAGCCGGGCTTCGCTCATTGACTCCGCGCCCGGTGATGGTTCCCAAAAACGATTTCCGGGAAACCGAAACAAGTATTGGCAAATTGAAGGATTCTTTTAGGCGGGAGATATTTTTTAAAACGTGAATTGAAGATTCCGGATTGGAGCCCAAGAAAAACCCCATTCCCGGATCTAATATTAGCCGTTCCGGTGAAACCCCTGAATTTTGTAGTAATTTAACGCGCTGTAAAAAGAACTCGATCATTTCATCGTATACTTTTTCGGGCTTTGTCTCGATAACAGTGGCCGGACCTAAACGCTGGACGGAATGCATCACAATCAGTTTACAATTCGATTCCGCCAATTCAGGATATATTTCTGGATATGGGAATCCTTGAATATCATTCAAATATTGGACGTTACTTTTTATGGCATAGCGTTGAACTTCAGGTTTGAAGGAATCGATCGAAACTGGAATATTTTTGGAACGCAAGCAGTCAATTACCGGTTTTAACCGGGCTATTTCGTCTGGGGGTTTAACTGCCTGGGTGGCGGGATTACTGGAGGCAGCCCCCAAGTCAATAATATCAGCGCCATCTTCCACAAGCTGGAGGGATTTTTTTAAAGCTTGGTCATCATTTATATAAAGGCCTCCATCAGAAAAGCTATCTTCGGTGATATTTACAATTCCTAATATTTTTGGCGTTGATAGCTGCATAAAATCAATCCTTTCATATAATCATAAAAATATACAATAATGAGGCTCCTGTTGTCATGCCTACACCAAATAATGGCGTTGGGTTTGGTGATTTATCCTTGTACGTGAAATATATATTCACAGCAAAGGAAATGACAACCGGGATGCCTATCCGTTTATCTCCAAAGAGGAGAGAAACGCCCATAATGGCGAGTATTGGGATACCAGCTTCTATGATCCCTCTCACAAAACCTGAAAAAAAACCAGAAGCTATCGGACGTATATGTGCTGGGAGTTTCTTAATAAGAACAATAATCGGGTATGTAGGAATGAGCAATATCAATTCCAATGGCACTATCGCAAAAACTGCCAAGTACATGGAGACAACCGCAACTGCCGACGCAATAATAATAAAAAGGCAGAACATATCATTTCCTCATCAACTGTTTTGATATCGAATTTTTTTATATGCTTCCCAGTCTACTTGAGCTGTATACACATCGTTGCCTATATAGGTGAGGCTTGTGGTCTGCAATAATATCAAGACATGATCATCCTCCAGCTTCACCTTTTTTCCAAAATCCGCTGCTTGAGCCATAAATCCGAGAAATTTATATAGATCGGGAAAGCTTTCAACTATCTTCGTGTGAGTTTCCGGCTTAAGCTCTGGATGACGGTTGCGTGATACCTCAACAAGTGCGTCGAATGGTTTGTATCCTTGGTCGATGAGGTTGCGGAAAACTTTTTTTGATCGCTTCATTGCGCATAAATCCACAATGGTGCCGTAAAACTTTAGCATGAAAATAGTGAGCGGCACCGCTACGACCCCATAAATTATCAATCGCCAATAGCCTGTTATCGCTGCGAGAATGGTTGTAACAATAAAGCATGCACTATAAATCTTATATGGCTTCATTTTGCAAAACAAACGTAGAGAGTTTACTGATTCTCTGGTTATTTCTTCTTCGATCCAACAAGTTATTAAGTAGTTTCCGTTTAACTACCAAAAAGATTTTTTATGTACAAGGAAATTTTGATATGTTATGTCATTTTCTAACTGTATAACATACATATTTTTCATATTAAACGGAAACTGGTTAATACAAATGAGGAAAATATCTCCTGACTTAATTATTCAGTTTAAAGCTTTGTTGGCTCAAAACAAGATAGACCTGAGATACCACACATATTATGAAAAATGGCTTCGATATTATCTGGATTTTTGACATAAATACGGATTTGACGAGTCCGACCCACAGAGCCTCCCCAATTTTATCCGGAAACTGAAAGAAAAAAAGCAGACCGTCGAACAACAAAAGCAAGCCGCTAACGCTGTTCATGTTTATTACAATCTCATCCGGCCGGAATCCGGCGATCCAGTAAAGACGCAGGACCGTCTTATCCCGGAGGCTGCAGCTGTTAAAGAAACTCTGAATTCATTTCAAACGCCGATTTCAGAAGCCAAATTGCCTCCAAAAATCACACAGCCGAATTCGACATCAAGCATTCCAACTCAAAAGCCCATTGAACGATGGGAAAAAGCACTCAGTGACCTGTCCAACGAAATAAAGGTCAGACACTATTCTCCGAAAACGCTGAAATCATATTCCATATGGGCTCGTAAGCTTCAATATTTCAGTCAAAGTAAAGATCCGGCAACGTTGTCAACCGAAGATGTAAAAGATTTTTTGACCTTTCTGGCTGTCAAACAGAAAGTATCGGCATCCTCCCAAAACCAGGCATTTAACGCCCTGTTGTTTTTTTACAGGAACGTCCTCAAGCGTGAATTCGGAAAAATTGAAGGGGTGGTTCGGGCCAAACAAAGACCCTATATTCCGGTCGTCCTTTCACGCGAAGAAATCGATAAAATTACTGCAAACCTTAAATACCCGTATGATCTGGTGGTTAATCTGTTATACGGCTGCGGCCTGCGGTTGTTCGAGTGCCTGAATCTTCGTGTTCAGAGTTTTAATTTCGACTTCGGCATATTGACGGTTCATGACGGCAAGGGCAAAAAGGACCGGACGGTACCCTTGCCCCAAATCTTGATGACCGACCTCAAATCTCATATGGAGAGGGTGAAAACGCTTTACGATCGGGATATAGCTGAGGGGTATAACGGCGTATTCATGTTTGATTCAATCGAAAAAAAATATAAAAACTGTGCCAAAGATTTTGTATGGCAGTGGTTTTTCCCCGGGAAATTATTAACCTTTGTACCAGAAACCAAGGAATACCGGCGCTATCATCTCCATGAAACCCATGTTCAGAAGGCCATAAAGCGGGCAGTCAACAAATCCAAAATATTCAAACGAGCTACGGCCCATTCATTCCGCCACAGTTTTGCCAGTCACCTGCTCCAGGCCAATTACGATATCCGGACTATTCAGGAACTGTTAGGGCACAGCGATGTCAGGACCACGATGATTTATACCCATACTATCAAGAGCAAGACCCTGAAAGAGACCAAAAGTCCGCTTGATCTCACTTGACCCATTAAAGCCGATCAAAAGGGTATTCAGACTTCATCACTCAATCCCTTTGCTATCAGCTATAAACGCCCTCCGCGTTCTTTGCGCCTCAAGCGAAGCGGGCGGTGAATTTATTTTTTTGCGCCTCTGCGCCTTTGCGTGAGATTATTTTTTCCAATTTCGCCGCAGGGGCAAGATGCATCGCCCCTACCCATGCAGCGCCCTGCCCGAGGCTTTCAACGCCACCTCCAGCATGATTTCCGTCAGGGTGGGATGGGCGTGAATAGTGTTGGCGATGTCTGCCACCCCCAGACCGGTGGCAACTGCCAACGCCCCCTCACCCAGCAAGTCTGTGGCATGGTCTCCGATGATGTGGACTCCCAGCACCTTGCCGTTGCCGGCATCGGAAACGATTGTGGCCTGGCCGGCCAGTTCGCCGATGACCTGGGCCTTGCCGATGGTGCGAAACAGGACGGCATCGGTGCGGGCATCGATTTTCTGCTCTTTGGCCTGGGCTTCGGTGAGGCCCACGCAGGCAACTTCCGGCATGGTGAAGATCGCCGAAGGTACCGCTGTGTAGTCCATGGCCCGATCGGCGCCCATGGCATTTTCCGCCGCCACCATGGCTTCGGTGGAGGCCACGTGTGCCAGCATCACCTTTTCCGGCCCTAACACATCGCCGATGGCGTATACCCCGGGTATAGTGGTATGAAGCCGATCGTCCACCGGAATCCATCCTTTGGAATCTGTTTCAAGACCGATGGTGGACAGACCGATATCTTTTGTATTGGGAGACCGGCCAATACACACCAGCGCGCGGGCCACCGTTTCAGTCACCGGGACCTTGTCCCTGTCTTTCAACTGTGACGCAAAGGGAGAGGGGCCGATGGTCACGGTCAGACCATCACCCGTCTGCGAAATTGATTCCACCACCCGGTTCACGTAAAATTTGATTTTGCGTTTTTTCATCTCCCGCTCCAGCACCCTGGAACAGCTCGCATCCACCGACGGCAGGGGCACCAGGCGGTCCAGGGCTTCAACAACGGTAACCCTGGCCCCCATGGCGGACAGGATGCAGGCAAATTCGCAGCCGATCACGCCCCCGCCCACGATCACAATAGATTCGGGAACCTTCTCAATCTCCAGAATATGATTGCTGGACAGAATCCGGCGGCCGTCAAAAGGAAAGGCCGGCACTGAAAAGGGTTGGGAGCCGGTGGCGATGATCAGCCGGTCCCACGCCCAGCTATGCACCTGGCCGTCTTCGCCGGTGGCCGACACCTTGCCGGGACCGTCGATACGGGCATTGCCGCGAACCAGGGTAATCTTGTGGTGGGCCAGCAGTCCTTCGATGCCCTTGATCTGAGTGGCCAGCACCTTTTGCTTGCGGGCCATGAGCTTTGCCATGTCCAGCACGATGCTGCCTTCGATCCGAATGCCAAATTCATCGGCCCGGTGAAATTTTTCCAGCATCTCGGCGGTGGTTCTCATGATCTTTGAGGGAATGCACCCCCAGTTCAGGCAGGTGCCGCCCACCTGTTCCTTTTCCACCACCGTTACCGCCGCTCCCAGCTGCGCTGCACGAACCGCGGCCACATATCCCCCGGGACCTGCGCCCAGTACGGTTATCCGTGTTTTCATATACCTGTTCCTCCTTTAAATCAGCGCCCTTCGGGCGGACTGAGGAGCGCTATCGCCTGAGGAGCACTTCGTTTGAGGCAAAAGATAAGAAACAAGAAGCTTTTATCTTATTACATCCTCAAAGGCGCAAAGCTCCCGCCCCTCAAGCACAGCGTGCCTCAGCCTGTAACCTGCTGATAAAATCAATTAAAATATTTTTTATCCACGGAATCCGCAGATAATATTTCTTTTTTTTCTTCAATCTGTGTAATCTGCGTAATCTGTGGATAATATTTCTTTTTTTTCTTTAATCTGCGGACAAAAGACTATCTCTTTTTGACCTCAAAAAATGGAAATTCCTATACTATTAAATCAGGGCCACGTACAAATACGGATTTGGATTGTCTAAATTTATGTCTTTTTCAATTTTTTTTTTCAACTTATTTTTGATTATAACATCAATTCGTTAAAAAACGTTTGACAGATCCATCATGCCTGATTAGATAATTTGATAACCCACTCAATTCCGATGGCTTCGGCAAAAACAAATAAATTGCACCATCGTGCTTGTCTTTTTATCCGTCTTTCGCATTGTATCAAAGAGCACTTACCACAAACCGTCACATTAACTAATTTTGCATTACATTCAAGATGAGACCAGGGCGGCAACGAGGAAACGACACTGGCGACCGTAAGAAGGCCTCAAGGCGCCGACGACTCAGCCCGCATCTAAAGGGCGTGAATACAAAGTAAAATAAGGAGAAAAGTGTCATGGGAACAACCGTTAAGCGAACACCGCTGAACAGCTGGCATCGGGGTCAAGGTGCCAACATGGCGGACTTTGGCGGCTACGACATGCCCCTGTGGTATTCGTCGGTTAAAGACGAACACCTGGCCGTACTCACCGGTGCCGGCATTTTCGACACCAGTCATATGGCAGCCGTCACCGTTACCGGACCGGACGCTGCCGCCCTGCTACAAGATTGCTTTACCAATAATCTGAACGCCTGCATGGGACCATCCAAAAAGCCCCTCTCGCCGGGTCGATGCGTGTATGGCGCCTTTTTGAACGAAAAGGGCGAAACCATCGACGATGCCATCGTCTTCTTTATGGAAGCGAACCGCTATCTGGTGGTGGTCAACGCCGGCATGGGAGGGACCGTTGCCGATCATCTGCAGCAACACCTCGGCGGGCGGAACGCCAGGATCACAGACCTGACCGATCAGCTGGGCAAGATGGACATCCAGGGGCCGGCGTCGGCCAAAATTCTCGCTCAGATCCTGGCCGATCCAAAAGCGGTGTTTGCAAAAATGCCCTACTTCTCCTTCAAGGGGCATTTTGACAACGCCTCGCCTCTGGCCGATGCCGTCCGTCTGGACGACGGCACCCCCATTCTGCTGTCGCGCACCGGATACACCGGCGAGTTCGGCTTCGAGATTTTTCTGGCACCGGAGAAGCTCCAGCGCTTATGGGAACGCCTTCTGGAAGCCGGCCGTTCCTATGACATCAAGCCCTGTGGCCTGGCAGCCCGGGACAGTCTGCGTGCCGGGGCCGTGCTGCCCCTTTCC
The DNA here is from genome assembly GCA_028704555.1 of Desulfobacterales bacterium. NCBI lineage: Bacteria > Pseudomonadati > Thermodesulfobacteriota > Desulfobacteria > Desulfobacterales > Desulfobacterales bacterium. The sequence continues at coordinate 16,882 of JAQWFD010000049.1, read as the reverse complement.
CACCAGGATATCGGACACTGGCCGTTTATCAACCACCCCTGGCCATTTGCCCTGCCCTTTACGGCTGACAGAACCGGTTTCACCAAGGAATTCATTGGCCGGGCCGCCCTGGAAAAGCAAACAGATACCTCATTCACCCATGCCTTTGTTGGCAAAGACCTTCGCAAAATCTCAGCCGACGAAAAATCCCGGGTCATCGATGCCGATGGCCGCGAAATCGGGACCGTGCTCACCTGCGCCACAGATATGGGCATCGGGCGTCACAATGGTGAAATTTTCAGCGTTGCCAGCCCGAACAAGCCCGAAGGCTTCAAAGCCAAAGGGCTTTGCTGCGGCTTTGTCAAGGTCAGCCGAAAACTGTCCCCGGGCGAGCAGGTGGACATTGCAGACAGCCGACGTAAAATCAGCGTAACCATCGTGGATGATGTGCGGCCCCACAGGACCGCCCGCAAACCCATGACTGACATGCTCTAATCGCGGACACTGCGCCGCGTATCCCATAAAAAAGCAATCACAGGGAGGAAAATATATGAAAGAAATCAGCGAACTGAATCTGCCGGAAAACGTCCGATACACCGATGACCATGAGTGGGCTCAAAAAAAAGGCGATGTTTTCCGAATCGGCATTTCCGACTATGCCCAGGAACAGCTGGGGGACATCGTCTTTGTCGAACTGCCCGAGGTGGGAAGCACCTTTGATAAAGGCGAGGAGTTCGGCACGGTTGAATCGGTCAAAGCCGTATCCGAACTTTACATGCCCATGGGCGGTGAAGTAACGGCCATCAACGAGGCCCTTGCCGAGGCGCCGGAACTGGTGAACAGCGACCCCTATAATGGCGGCTGGATGCTGGAAATCAAAGCCGACGATCCTGCCGAACTGGATACCCTGAAATCCCGGGCCGACTACCTTGAGATGCTGAAAGGATAATGACCATGCGATATCTGCCCCATACCCGGGAAGACATCGAACAGATGCTTCAAGTGGTGGGCGCGACGGATCTGGACGCACTTTTCTCCAGCATTCCCGACGACTGCCTCCGGAAAAAAGAGATGAACCTGCCCGAGCCCCTCACCGAGTGGGAGCTGAACGGACATATGGACCACCTGGCCGCCGGCATGGGCGCTTCCCCCGCATGCAAGGTGTTTATGGGGGCCGGCAGCTACAACCATTACATCCCGGAAATCACCCGGCAGCTGCTGCTGCGCAGTGAATTTTTCACCGCCTACACCCCTTACCAGCCGGAAATCAGCCAGGGCACGCTGCAGACCATCTTTGAGTACCAGACACTGGTGTGCCGCCTGCTGGGCATGGATGTCGCCAACGCCTCCATGTACGACGGCGCCTCGGGACTGGCCGAAGCCCTGCTCATGGCTATCCGGGTCTCCCACCGAAAAAAAGTGGCCGTATCCCGGGCGGTTCACCCGCTCTACCGCAAGGTGGTGGAGACCTATTTTGCCCCTACCGACTATGAGGTGGTAGAGCTTCCCGTGGGTGTTGACGGCCGAACCGATTTTTCGGGCCTCAAAGACCTTGGCGAACTGGCCTGCGTAGCCCTGCAGAGCCCGAACTTCTTCGGCTGCATCGAGGATCTGGAGTCTGCCGGAAAAGCCATCCACGCAGACAAGAAGACCTTGTTCGTCACTGCTTTCAGTGAACCACTGGCCTATGGCCTGCTCAAAAATCCCGGTGTCTGCGGAGCGGATATTGTCTGCGGCGAAGGCCAGAGCTTCGGCATTCCCCAGAGCTTCGGCGGGCCCGGCCTGGGTATGTTTGCCGCCAGACAGCCGTATGTGCGCGCCATGCCCGGACGGCTCGTCGGCAAAACCGTGGACCGGGACGGCAAAACCGGCTTTGTCCTGACCCTGGCCACCCGCGAGCAGCACATCCGCCGCGAAAAAGCCACCTCCAACATCTGCTCCAACCAGGGGCTGTGTGCCACCGCATCCACCATGTACATGGCGGCCATGGGAGGTACGGGCATCCGGGAGCTTTCCCGGCTCAACCGGGATCGGGCCGAATACCTGAAAGCGTCCCTGGCCGGGGCTGGATACGCATCTGCCTTCACTGCGCCCACCTTCAATGAATTTGTGGTCCGCTTCCCTGAAGGATTTTCCGACACCTGGCAGGCGCTGCTGAAAAAGAAAATCGTTGCCGGGCTGCACCTGGCCCCCTGGTATCCGGAACTGTCCGACTGCTGGCTCATGTGCGTGACCGAGGCCATCGATAAAAACGATATCGATGGCCTGGTAAAGGAGGTGACCAGATGAAAGAAAAAATGGGAACAACCGGCCTGATCTTCAACGAGCCCCTGCTCTGGGAAAAAGGCTCCCCGGGTCGAAAGGGGCTGTCACTGCCCCGCCGGGATGTGGCTGAAGCTCCCCTGGACGACGCCCTGACCGGTGACGGTCCGGATTTTCCGGACCTGTCCGAACTGGATGTGGTGCGCCACTTCACCCGGCTTTCCCAGTGGAATTTCGGCGTGGACAGCGGCATGTACCCGCTGGGCTCCTGCACCATGAAATACAACCCCAGGACCAACGAGCGACAGGCGTCCATTCCCGGTTTTGCAAACGCCCATCCCCTGCTGCCCCCAAGCCTCTGCCAGGGTGCGCTGGCACTGATGTACGACCTGCAAGGCTACCTGGCCGAAATTACCGGCCTTCCGGCGGTCACCCTGCAGCCGGCGGCCGGCGCCCACGGTGAGCTGACCGGCATGTTGATCTTTGCCGCTTACCATAAGCACAAGGGAAAGGTGCGCACCAGGGTGCTCATTCCCGACACCGCCCACGGAACCAACCCGGCCAGCGCCACCTTGTGCGGATTTACGGCCGTGCCGGTCAAATCCGGCGCAGACGGCGTTCTGCGGCCCGAATCGGTAGCCGAACTCATGGACGAGGATACGGCCGGCATCATGGTCACCAACCCCAACACCCTGGGGCTGTTTGAAAAAAATATCCGACAGGTGGCCGCTATCGTCCACGAAAAAGGCGGTCTGATCTACTGCGACGGGGCCAACATGAACGCGATAATGGGCATCGTCAACATCGGCGACATCGGGGTGGACGTGCTGCACTTAAACCTGCACAAGACCTTTTCCACCCCCCATGGCGGCGGCGGCCCGGGCGCAGGACCCGTGTGCGTCACCCGGCAGCTGGAGCCCTTTCTCCCCATCCCCCGGGTGGTGAAAGAGGGTAACAGCTATCGTCTTGACGAGGACGGCCCCCTGTCCGTGGGCAAGGTGCACGCCTTTTTCGGCAACTTCGGCATCCTGCTCCGCGCCTGCTGCTACATTCTCAGCATGGGCAACCATCTCAAGCAGGCGAGCCAGTATGCCGTTTTAAATGCCAACTACATCAAAGAAAGCCTCAAGGGGCATTACCACCTGCCCTATGACCAGCCCTGCATGCACGAGTGCGTTTTTACCGACAAGCTTCAGCAGGAACACCACGTGGCCACCCTTGACATTGCCAAGCGGCTCATGGACCACGGATTCCATCCGCCCACGATCTACTTTCCGCTGGTGGTCAGCGGCGCCATCATGATTGAGCCCACGGAAACCGAATCCAAAGAGACGCTGGACCAGTTCATCGACGCCATGAAGCAGATTGCCCGGGAGGCCCGGCAATGCCCTGACTGCCTTCACGAATCGCCGCAGTTCCCCAAGGTGCGGCGACTGGACGAAACCGCGGCGGCACGCAAACCCTGCCTGCGGGGTTAGGACGAGTCATCGACAGGGGCGGCCGGACAGCCGCCCCTTTTTTCTCATCGCTATTTTGCCTTGCCAAGAGCTCTTTAATCGTTCAGGTCCGCCATCTTTGCCGGAGAATTCTCAAAGGATATTGACGCCCCGGCCACGCAGGTAGTCTTTCAGCTCTCCGATGCCAATGATCCCGAAATGAAATACCGAAGCGGCAAGCAGAATCGTAGCGCCCGCTTCAACGGCCTCATAGAAATGCGCCAGTTTTCCCGCGCCGCCGGAGGCCACCACGTCGGCCGACACCGCTTCCCTGATGAGCCTGATCACTGGCAGATCAAAACCGGTCTGAACGCCATCGCCCGCCTTGCTGGTCGGAAGAATCACCGGTACGCCATAACCGTCCACACGTTTTGCCCATTCAACCGCATCTGTTCCGGTGGCAGTACGTCCCCCATCAATATAGACTTCGTAACCGGAGGCCATGGCTTCGTTCCGATCCACATCGATAGCTACCGTCACCTTTCCGGCACCGAGTGTTTTAACAAGCGCCGGGATCAGTTCGGGCTTCCGGAAGGCGGCGCTGCTGATCGACACTTTATCGGCACCCGCATTCAGCACCAGTTCGGCCGACTTCACATCGGAGATCCCTCCACCGACAGTAAACGGCACCGTAGAGACCCCGGCAACGCGTTTAACCACCTCAATCATGGTGGCCCTTTCTTCCACGGTAGCCGTAATATCCAACAACGCCAGTTCATCTGCACCGCTTTGGCAATACGCCCGTGCGCATTCGACAGGATCGCCCGCGTCTTGAATATCCACGAAATGTACGCCCTTGACGACCCGGCCGTTCTGCATATCCAGACACGGCATAATCCGAATCGGTTTATCCATAGATATGTTACCTCCTTGAGAAAATTTCAGTAGAAAACTCTCTTTTAATGGGTTACATGGATCATTTTCCCGGTTTCAAATCCCAGGGTTTTTGCCTTCTTTATCAATTCTGATTTCAGAAATTCTTCCATACGGGGTTCTCTTGCCAGAATCCACAGATAGGATCTGCTGGGCCCGCATACCAGTGAATAGGAATAATTCTTTTTATCAAGAGCTATGATATTATAACCGCCGTAAAAGGGGCCCCAAAAGGATACCTTTAGCCTGCCGGTATCTGAATCACCCACGAAGTACGCCTTGCCGACCGCCTCTTTCCATTTATCTTTTTCCGGATCAAACCCTCTGTTGACAACGTTGATGCCGCCGTCATCCCGTAAACTGTATTCCGCCGTCACTCTTTCCAGACCTCTTTCAAAGGAATGATCCAGTCTGGCGATTTCATACCAGGTGCCCAGATACCGATCGATATCAAAACCGGTAACCAGTGAAACATTTGCCGGAATGCCTGCACAGCCCGATATGATGATCGGGATAAAAAAGAAGAGACTTCGGATCATAAGATATCTCCTGATGGAAGCCGGGGCCGCATCGCAGCGCACGACAAGAGATGAGCTGCTATACATCAAACGCTCTGCCGTAATAAACCATGGTTTTTTTCCGACGGCTAACGGCTGTTTTGCAGCTCGAAGGTGAACACTGTGCCGGCATCTGTCCGCTGACGCCCACCGGCTGATTTAAAAAGCCGAATTGTTGCGGTATTCGATTTTCCAGTCAAAGCCCATGCCCGGCTGAAATCATTAAGACGCCCGAATTCAAGCATCGCCTTGACGAGCCTCTTGCCTATGCCCCTTCTCCTGTAGGCGGGGGCGACACATAATTCATTTATACAAAGCTCAGGCCTCTTGTCGGGTACATAATGAACGCCAAAACACATTCCGACAACAAGACCATTTTCAACTGCGACAATCAAATGATTTCGCGGCGTATTGATGAGTTCTGCGGCCAGATCAATATCTGCCTCACTGTCGAAGAGATCGGCAGAAACGTGATCCAGGATCATTTCATCGCCAGGATTTAACATTTGGATGCGCGTTGTCATTGAATATCCGTTGCCGGCTGAACATATGGATTTGTTTTTGATTTCAGTAACCGGGTTATTGCGAAAACCTTATCGGGTATTTAAAAAAAATGGATATATCAAAAATGCTACCAGAAAATTTAAACCCAAACAAAGTTTATCTGGTTAACCCGGATTGGTACGAATTAGCGGCCCCCGGGCCCTGCCGGCAAAACGGGGCAATCGGCATCCCCAAAGTGGGACTACGAAGCAAAATGGAGCCACCAGGTGTATGCAAATGCCGACAGCAACGTATTCAGGGACACGGCGGCTACCGCGAAATCGGTATCCCCGTGCATTTCCTTTGCCATGACACAGGCAAGCGTCGCCGTAGGAGCTGCCATCAGTATCAGCCCGGGCAAAAAAGCATCCTGACTGACATCAAATATTCGAAAAAGGGACATCCCCACGCCGGGCAGGATGATCAATTTAAAAACAGGGATGCGCACAGGAGCAGCGGTCGTGCCCTGACGACCTTAAAAGACAGCGTCGCACCGATAATTAACAGTGCCAGAGGCAGAGCGAACGAACTGATAATTTCCAGTATCCGATTGATGACCGAAGGAATTTTCAGACCGGTCAGGGAAAAAAAAATTCCGATCATTGCGGAAACAATCACTGGATTGCTCATGATTTTTTCAGCCATAAACCAGATGCTTCGCTGATTCTTTCCCGTATCCCCGGAATACAATTGAAGCGCAACAACTGAAATAAAATTCTGTAAAATCATCAGAAAAGCGGCAATCAGGCTTGCCTTGACTAATCCTTCCCGGCCAAGATAATAAAATGCAACTGCAAAGCCGATATATCCGAGATTTCCATGCATGGAGCTCTGAATAAAGGTGCCGCGGGCGAACTGAACTTTCATGAATTTACTGGCAAACCATGCCAGAAGCGCCGTGACGCACACACTTGTCAGGGTGATGGCCAGAACCGTAATATCGATGTTCGTTTTCAACGGGGTTCTGTAAATTGCCTTGAAAATCATTGCCGGTATTGCCAGATAGTATACCAGACGATTTGCCGGATCTACGAATGTATCCGGAATCCAGTTCATTTTCCGTGCGACCCATCCCAAAGCAATTACGAAAAATATCGGAATAATTGTATTTCCTATATTCACAATCGCGCTGGCTTCCTTTTTTTACGACTATCGTTTCTAAACATTATTTCGGTTACGGCTCATACCGGCCGCTTTGCTCGAAGTGCAACCGGACAGAAAATTTTTATTGTCTTCTGGATTGCGCCTGAAATTTCATTTATCATATTATCAATATCTTTCCGTGGCACAGCCCTATTTCGTGTCCATCCCAAAATGGCTATTTTTCCCGATTTCTGCGTCAGGCTCAGATTTTAATCCTCGAAATACTCAATGTATTCCTCCGGTTAAAATCTTCGCCTTCCTTGAACTTGAAAAAACTATCTCATTTCTTCTGGATGGACACTATTTCAGGCGCTGCCAACCCCGATTTTTCAGTAGATACTGAGCATCTCAGGGGGAAAGCAACCATTTTCTGCCGCTCTTCATCCCACATTTTCAATCAAAAACAAGAAAAACTTTTCGCGATGGTAAGCGATGCTCTGGTTTGCAGCGCCGGAACGGCATCGTAACACTTCTTCAGGTGGTAATTAGGGATTCTGGGGCTCAGATGATGAACATGGTGGTAACCAATGTTGCCGGAAAACCAACGCAGCACAGCCGGCAGCTTATAATATGAACTGCTTTCCATGGCGGCACGCAACGGCTCCCACTGGCAGTTGTTTTCTTGCCAGATCGTAATCTTTTGCGCTATTGTTAAAGGCTTTTTTGATACTCACGATGAACTCCTGTTTATCACAATTGCGCCAGGGATACCGGTTACCCCCCGGCACCGCCGCCCATATCCCGGCGTGCGGTTTTCCCTCTCTTTCTGAATGCCACAGCCGGAGAACCCCGGAAGCCCTGCAGAATCTAATTCTCTCGAACTACTTTCGCCCTTTGCCTTTACCTTTCACTTTGTCCTTGCCTATGTTCTCATCATTGTAGAGATCCTGGCCCTGCTTCAAGGCGTGGAAATCCTTTGATCCAGGCTTTATCCCCAGACTTTTGGCAAGTGCTCCCCAACCTTTGCCCTTCTCAGCCCTGTATTTTTCGATGACACGATCTACGGGCTGGTTTGACATTTCTCCAAGCCGGAGCAACATATAAGCATCTACAGGTTTCTCAACATTGCCGAGTACTGTTTTGATCCTTATGTCACCCACTTGGAAACGAGCTTCAAGCCTTGCCCTTAATCCTGATGGATCCGCTTCAGCTTTAATATTAAAACTCCTCATCCAGTCAAAATCATCTGCGGAGGCAATCGGTAAGGCTATCAAAAATACTATTAAAAATACAAAAAAAAAATTAACCGGTTTCATTACATTCTCCTTTTCATAGAACTCATTGCAGCGTTAACGGGCAGTGTAACCGACAGGGGCTCGATCATAACTTCGGCCATAGTTCCCAAGTGTGGCCGCGGAATCCCGCGACAACGTGGCCGAAATGATGATCAAACCCAACCGACAGATATCAGGGAATAATGAATGCGCTGAGTCTTTTATCGACTCGCTTTGCTCCAAAACAGCGGAGTTTCACTAATTTTTTATTAACTTCTATATTGATAATTCCAGTAAACCATCCAATATGCCACCATATCCTGTCAATTTTTTTAAGATCTATTTCTAAATCGTTGTCGGTTGTATGAATGATTTTGTTCATCAAAGTCTGTATGAACAACAGCTTTCCATTTTCAACGATAAGTTTTCCGTCCACCCATAGTCCACCATATTTCGAAAGCCGATTTCAACCATAGCCTCTGGACCCGGTGGGCCGAAATATCCACCTGCACCCACCAATACGGGCGGTTGGCGTAGACTTCCACATTGGATTACATACCAAATTTTCCGGAGGGTAAGCAAGAAGGGGTTATTTCAGCCCGGCGAGATAGTTTGTATAAAGATCGCTGAACCATTTACCGTGGGGAAAGATTTCAAGGCGGTCATAGGTACTGGCGTCGGTAAGCATTGTGAAAAACGCTCTGTGGTCCGGTGTAAAGGAAAAGAGGATTATCACGGCGACATACACCAATGCGGTGGTCTTAAGATCTGTAGGATTTCCAAACTTGAGCGCCGTGCCGGCCGATCTTTTTGGGCCCCGGCCCGAGAACGTCAGGCTGCTGAATTCATCAAGAAGGAGGTGGAGGATATATCCGGAAAAAACGAACAGGCCCGCCATCCATACAGCGAACTCACCAAAATGAAATATCCTGTGAAGGATTATCGTGGTGATGAACCCGAACAATACGCTGGCGGGTATCGAGTGTATCATTCCCCTGTGAATGGTAATCTTTGTGAACAGTGAAAAAACGAAGATTTTTATCGCGATGAAACTGGCCAGCCAGACCAGGAAAAGCTCAACCGCGGAATTCTCTTTCTTCAATTTGAACATGACGAGAAACGCTATGACAGTCGCCATGAAGGTGAACAGAAGGCGGACAGGGCGAGAGGCGTCCGAATCGATGTCCGGCAGAAGTCCCCCGATGACTCCCATGGTGAAATAGAGAAGAACCTCCTGCGGAGTGGCCATGGAGGACGCCAGGAGTACCGTCGTGGCAATGCTGCTGAATATGCTTGTTACTGTAAGATGTGTTTTAAAATCCGCCATTCTTTATGCCTTCAGAACTTTTGCAAAAAACGCCTCGTGTTTATCCGGGGCCGGCGAAAAGGAATGCCGCCATATTCTCCTGCAACTACCCTTAATGAACTCATAAATAGTCAGAATTAAAATGGCAAAATACAAAGTTCAAGACATCGCGAATTTCGTGGAATACGGCGCAACGCACACGAATTTTTACGACGCCGTCATTTTCATACCACAGATAATCCATCAATTCAATAACGGTCTGATTTTTAAGTATTTTAATAAGACATGCGGGTGCGACGGGAAAAATTTCCGGAATCTCTCCAGATGGCACCCGCAGAAGCGTTTCGGGCTTGATCGGTCGGCTTGGGGTCGGGCCACAGTAACATATTGAAAAACTTATAAAAGACTTCAAAAATCGTCGGTATTTTGGCCTTAATCGATCAATTTTCATGCTCAAACTGGCTGATTAAGGATGTGGTTGTAGTTGATCCCATAAAAAAGTGTTCCCGTAATCCAGATTATCAGCTCTGCCGTATGGAGTCAGCGTTTCCCGAAGTTCAAAGGCATCGTCAGCACAAATTATCTTTCTGCCTTTTGCCCTGAATCCAAGGGAGTCTTTTATGTTCTTGATAAACGCTTTACTTCCCACAGCAATGCTCTGCGTCCACTTGTTTTCCTTACCTTTATGGTCAGTCTGCAACTCACTTCCCACCCATTTGCAGTGAGCAGCTTTTAAATCATCATGATTTTCAAATCCCAGCAAATCCATCAACCGGTCAAAATCAATAATGCCTTTTCTTTTCCTGGGACAGAAAATTTCATTATATCCACAAAACTCCCATTGGACGGGATGCTCTACAACGCCTGCACGAACCATATTCATATCGATATATGTGATACATTGCCTTAAATAGCGGTTACTTTCCACTGCTGTAGCATGATAACGATCCTCCCAGAATGCACCCTTCCTGTTTTTGCGGACATTGTATTCCTGACCGGTTCTGCCCGCAACCAACCTTATTGAATCCGGGATCACATTCCGGCCGGCATTATCAAATACAAGCAGATGAACATGGTTTGATGTGACCATATAATTTAACACACTCAACCCGCTGTATCTTTTCTTTGCCTGGAATAACCACTGAATCCACCTGCGTCGATCTCTTGGGAATCTTAAAAGAAATTCTCTCTTATGGCATCGGTGGGTTATATGCCAGACATGGCCGGGAATATAATGCCTTTTTGCACGAGCCATTTTTCGTCGTTTTCCTTAATAAGGCAGTTTTAGGGGAAAACCGATCGTTTAAGAACCTTTCAGAGCCATTTTTAACGTCTTTTTTTCGCAATATCAATTAGTTAGCATGGCCCGACCCCAGATTATCATTTTTACATCCAGATTACTACTACCTGTTTGTTTCGGTTCCGATAGGCCAACACGGCGTTACGCGTATTGGGTCCGAAGTGCCAGTCCCGCCGCGGCACGGAGCGCGTTTTCCGTGATCGGAAGCGCCGCGTAGACACCGAGGCCGACGCACAGGTATTCGTAGAGTGCCGTGGTCGAATGGCCGTTGTCCGAACCGGGCTGGTCGCCGAGCGTATTGTGTAGCGCATGGACCAGTTCATGGCCGAGACCGATGTATGGCGGACGAGCGGCGCCGGCGGCCATCACATTCGAGGCGTTCCATTTCACTGACGTATGGCCGCCAATGCCCGCGACGGCACCGCCTCGCAGCGCCGTTCCGAGAACGACCTTGGCGTCATCCACGGCAGCCGGCGCCACCCCGGTTGGGAACACCGTGACCCCATTGACCCAGTTCTGTAGGGTCGCGGCCGAGATCCAGCCCGCACCATGCGTGTTCGACGAGGGAATGAGACTCGGCAGCCCCACGAGCTTATACACCGGCGAGTTGTCTATCTGGTTTTCCAGCCAGTTGAACGGTGCAAGGCCCCCGACCCCCGGTGCATGACCGAGGGCCGTCATCGCCGCCCCGATGCGCACACCCACGTTGCCATAATGGCCGATCAACGCGGAAGCCAGAGTGGTCTGATAATTGTCCGATATTGCCATGACCGCGCACTCGTTGCCCCCACTGAAAGTCGCTTGTGCATCCCTGATCTCTGTCCAGCGTGCCGGGGCCGCCGCCGCTTGCGCCTGCAGGGCCACCAATAAGTTGTGCCCCGCCGCAAGCGCATCCAACTGCCTCAGGGCCAGCACGGCATCGGTCTGATGCGACGGCACGTGCATCGACCTGATCACATTGATGCCTGGCGTCCGTAAGGTACTCAAAGCAAAGGCATTGACCGAAACGTAAATGAAATTCGGGAAGCTATTGTACAACTGCGTAAGCGCGCGGTGGTATTTCATCTTCTTGGGCGCGGGGAGATTGCCGATCGCCTGAATCAATGCGAGCAAGTTGACTCCGTTGGATAGCACGCCGTATGCGGCGACGGCATTCACCACCGGGATCATCGAGCTTTGCCTGCGTATCCGCGATGGTCCGCCGAGGTAGATGAAGTAGTTGTCGGCAGTCAGATGGGTCACAAACTGCTGGCGAGTAAGCATCATGCGCTCCTTTTTGGCGTAGGTCTACAATTCCCGGCATCAACCATATAGTCGAGTAGTGATGCAACTGGATTCATTTTGGATACGGGGTCAGCCTTGTGCTTCACAGTTGAAGCATGGGGTTTTCTTTTATTGTTCATCGGTTTTTTTCCTTATGGTATTCCCTCGCGTTCCTCCAGCTACCTTCCTTTCGTCTGGTAGCCGTTACAGAGCCTCATTCAGCCCATGTCCGTACGGTTCAACCCCAGTCCGTACACAGACCTCCGGCAACTTTCTTCCGGGCCACCTGCTGGAGTGGATCGGCTTGGGGTGTCGGCTTAGAGTCGGCTTAGGGTCGGCTTAGGGTCGGGCCACAGTAACATATTGAAAAACTTATAAAAGACTTCAAAAATCGTCGGTATTTTGGCCTTAATCGATCAATTTTCATGCTCAAACTGGCTGATTAAGGATGTGGTTGTAGTTGATCCCATAAAAAAGTGTTCCCGTAATCCAGATTATCAGCTCTGCCGTATGGAGTCAGCGTTTCCCGAAGTTCAAAGGCATCGTCAGCACAAATTATCTTTCTGCCTTTTGCCCTGAATCCAAGGGAGTCTTTTATGTTCTTGATAAACGCTTTACTTCCCACAGCAATGCTCTGCGTCCACTTGTTTTCCTTACCTTTATGGTCAGTCTGCAACTCACTTCCCACCCATTTGCAGTGAGCAGCTTTTAAATCATCATGATTTTCAAATCCCAGCAAATCCATCAACCGGTCAAAATCAATAATGCCTTTTCTTTTCCTGGGACAGAAAATTTCATTATATCCACAAAACTCCCATTGGACGGGATGCTCTACAACGCCTGCACGAACCATATTCATATCGATATATGTGATACATTGCCTTAAATAGCGGTTACTTTCCACTGCTGTAGCATGATAACGATCCTCCCAGAATGCACCCTTCCTGTTTTTGCGGACATTGTATTCCTGACCGGTTCTGCCCGCAACCAACCTTATTGAATCCGGGATCACATTCCGGCCGGCATTATCAAATACAAGCAGATGAACATGGTTTGATGTGACCATATAATTTAACACACTCAACCCGCTGTATCTTTTCTTTGCCTGGAATAACCACTGAATCCACCTGCGTCGATCTCTTGGGAATCTTAAAAGAAATTCTCTCTTATGGCATCGGTGGGTTATATGCCAGACATGGCCGGGAATATAATGCCTTTTTGCACGAGCCATTTTTCGTCGTTTTCCTTAATAAGGCAGTTTTAGGGGAAAACCGATCGTTTAAGAACCTTTCAGAGCCATTTTTAACGTCTTTTTTTCGCAATATCAATTAGTTAGCATGGCCCGACCCCAGATTATCTGGTTCAGCTGCCATTTGTCGTAATTATCATTTTTCTGATGATTGTAAAGGACTCTTTTCATATTCAGCTCAAACATATCTTTTCGGATACTGTTATCGAATCGACATTTTATAATTTTTTGCATGACATTCAGTCGATTGCACCATTAATTTTGCATCTTTAAACACTCATATATTCCAGCTCAACAAGCGCACCTTGAATCGGCTTACACTTATCTTATCCGGGCGGATTTGATATTGAATTCCCGAAGATAAAACCAAGCATTCCGGAAAAATCCATGCCGGATATGCCGATATCACTTTTTTTGACGAACCTGGCCGCTATACCCCCATCAATCGTCAGTCTTGAGTTTTGAGAGTCCCCTGCCCTCTGCACTCAGTTCTCATTTCAGCGTTGCGCTTCTTTCGACTTCATTGTATCGTAATTTCATGCGGAAAGTACCGCTGGTTGTATTAACGCGGCAGGTGCCGCTGGGGTTGTATTGCTTATTTTGTGAGGATTCCGCATGGCAGATGCGCTTGCGCTGTTGACATTATTGATCGGCCTGGAGCTGGTTCTGGGCGTCGATAATATTCTGGTCATCTCCATTTTTGTCGGCAGGCTGCCCGAGACGCAGCGAAACCGGGCCCGGGTACTGGGGCTGGCGTTCGCCCTGCTGGCAAGAATCGCGATGATCGCTGTGCTGCTGATGCTTTCGAGCCTTACAGGACCGGTCATCCTTGAATTTTCCGTCAAGGATATCATTCTGCTGGCCGGAGGGCTGTTTCTGCTGTGGAAGGCGGTAACTGAAATTCATCATACCATCGAGCTGAAAGATGAGGCGGGTGTTGAAATCGGCAGGGCCCGCAAAAGCTTTATCACCGTTATCGCGCAGATTGTCCTGCTGGATATCGTGTTTTCGATTGACTCGGTCATCACGGCCATCGGCCTGACCCATCATGCCTGGATCATCATCACTGCCGTCATGGCATCCTTTGTGGTCATTTTATTTTTTGCCAATCCGATCGGAACATTCATCCTGAAAACCCCCTCTCTGAAGATTCTGGCGCTCTCGTTTCTGATTACGATCGGAATTACCATTTTCATGGAAGGGCTCCATAAACATGTGCCCAAGGCCTATATTTATCTGCCGATGGGCTTTGCGCTGGTTGTGGAAATGCTTCAGCTGCGATATGACAATAACAGAAAAAAAACCGCCGTCAACCGGACAAAGCAGCCCGGCATGTAAGCGCCGGCCCATGCGGCGCTCCCCTGACGGCCATATTCCCTTCATTTATCCGGAGAATTTAAACATGAGAAAATTTATCGCGGTCTATATTGATCTTGAAAATGTCGCCGGCATACTGGATCTGGACAAAATGCTACAGGACATCATCCTGGAAGAGGACCGGGAAGCCCCGGAAGAGTACATTTTTGCCGTAAAAATCGCCTGCGGAAACACGAACTCCATCACTAAACTCCGGGGGCAGCTGACCAATCACAATTTCGAGATCCGGGAGGCTCCGCGCGTCACGGGGAAAAAAAACCGGGCGGACCTGATTATCAGCCTGGACGCATTTGAAAAACTCTTCCTGGACAAACCCTCCATCGACCGCTTCGTGTTTGTCACCAGCGACTCGGATTTTTCCGTCATTATGGATATTCTGAGAAAATACGGCAAGGAGGTGTGGCTGATCACCAAGGAAGGTGATGCGCAGCGCCCGATTTTTACCAACTGTACCGACAACATAATATCTCTGTCCAGGCCCCGGAAACCGCTCCCGAAAAAGGACAAAAAATCCGAAAAAACAAAAGAAGAGCCCCTCAAGGGCGATGAGAAAACCCCTCCGAAGGAAGAAAAGGAAGAAAGGGTAAAAGATGACATCGCCGACGAACTGTTTAAAAAGGTGCTCATCAGTCTGGATACCAACGTAGAGCATAAGATCAATGCCATCGCCAACAAAATGCGGCAGCTGGATAAATCATTCAAGATCAAGAACACGAATTACAAAAAAATGACCACGCTGGCAAAGGAATTTGAAAAGAAAGGATGGTTTAAAACCCATAAAAACAAGGACGGTCACCTGATCATTACCGATATCGAGACTCCGGGCTGTTGAATTTTTGCCCGGTGGCCGATGATTTGCTCTTTTCCATTGCCAGCACGACCAGGCCGTTCCACCTGAAGGGGGCCCTGAAGCCGGTTTGATTATAACCGGTCCGGTTGCGATATGCCAGCTGCACCGTTACCCCTTCACCCAATGAATCGAACGCAGACAGTGCTGTCATATAATCGCCCGTATCGGCCGCCACCGAAACCAGGCCCGCAATCCGACGCCTGCCCTGAGTTTCAAGCGTTCCGATCCACAACGGAGGATCGGTCTTTTTCAACGTTACGGCTGTCGGCCACAGCCGAAGCACCCGTCGCTGGTCGCCTTCGTTGCGAACCAGAAGCAGGTGTTCAACAAGCCCGTCATGTAAATGAGGCAGAACCGGAAGCTGTTCCACCCGGGTATCCGGGGACAGCATCCCGAGAACGCTTTTGATGGTGATACCGGGCGGGCTGACCCAGCCGTCTGAAATGAACCGGCAGGCCAGCCGATCGGCAGATCCCGCCCATTGGAGGGTCAGGGGCTGCTCCCGTTCGCCGATAATATCGATTCGCCGTGCGGGAAATTCCTGCCACCCGCCATGGAGCCAGGCAGAAGCGTCCATCACGCGGACAACGGAACGCGGGGCATAGAAGGCCAAATCTTCCCGGTGTCTGTCGAGAACATACAAAGAGCCGGCTGTGACAAACACGGCAAGGGTAATGACGCTGAGCAGTTGTCTGGGAACCGGTTCGGTTTCACCCCTCAGATACGCGATACCGGCCAGAACGGTCCAGGACCACCCGATAAACAGTCCGCCCAGAACATCGGAAAGCCAGTGAGCCCCCAGGTACAGACGCGAAAAGGCGATCAGGGAAGATACGAGCAATGCAGCGCCAAGCGGCACCCATCGAAACGAACTGCGGGAACCTCTGGCGAGAAGAATGGCCAGAAACCCGTAAATCACGACATTCATGATCGTGTGGCCGCTGGGGAACCCGAAGGCGGAGATGCCCTGGTACAGGGCAACCGGCCTTGGCAGATGAAATGACCACTTGAACAGCCGCGTCAGCATTTCAGCAATGAGCAGAGTCACCAGCCAGTAGCCTGACGTCCGGTAGCATCGCCTGAAAAGCAGCACCGCCAGGACAGCGCCGATCACGATGGCATGGACCAGCCCGTCGCCCAGTTCCGTTATGGACACAAACACATGGTCTCCCCAGGGCGTTCGCAGGGATTGAAACAGTTGATACACCGCATGATCGGCCAGCACCAGGGGGTCTTGGGTGACCACATCCTCCACCACCTTGAGAAAGCCCCATCCCATGAGCAGCGCCACCATCAGCAGCAGAGCGATAAAATATTCCTCCCCTTTGCGGGGCAAAAAGGCACCGATCAGACCCCGCTTGATGTAACGCCTGACCCCTTGGACAGGGACATCTGAGGCGATCCAGGCTTCCAGAAAAGACAGCCACGTTGCCCCTTTTACGGCGAGAAAAAAGAAAAGCCGCCGGAAAA
>JAQWFD010000048.1 GCA_028704555.1 Desulfobacterales bacterium | reverse complement strand
GGTTGATCTGGAAGATGTCGTTCTTGTCCCGGTTCTCTTTCGAGGCGAACGCCCGCGAGTTCCATCCAACGCCGATATCATCGAAGATATAGATGTTGTAAGGTTTCGCGTGGGCGATGATCGAGGTGAGACAGCATGATGGTCGGCTTCGGCACACCAGTCCCGCTGGAAAACGATGCCCTGTCGGCTGTTACGGCCGCTATTGCCATGCAGCGAAAGACCGTTGAAATCAACGACACCCTGAAAAACCGTCACGGAATAAAACTGAGGATCGGCATCGGCATATCCAGCGGCAGGGTTTTCTCCGGGATCATTGGCTCCATACGCAAAAAGGAATTTACCTCGATTGGCATGGCAGTCAATATCGCCGCCAAACTACAAGGCCTGGCAAAAGAGGGAGAAATTCTGATCAGCCAGAGCACCTGTGACCAGCTGTCCGGTCAAATCGACGTCACGCCGCTGCCTCCGGTTCAGATCAAAGGCATCAGCGACCCGGTTTATGCATATAAGGTGGCGGGCTGAGGCTGTTCCGCAATGCGGCCAGGGTTCGACCCGCTCACGAATATGGGAATCAAACCCAATATCCCGGCAGCTGAACCGGTATTGCATACGACCGTTAAATCGTTTATTTTTTCACCACTGAATACACGGAACACACTGAAAAAGGTTCATGCCCTTTCCGTGTGCTCCGTGTACTCAATGGTTTATATCTTTCATTTTACAATCCGTTCCGTGGTTTCCAGATTCATTTATTGGCGTGCAGGAAAAAATTATCCAGAAAGCGTTTCCTACACATTAGCCATTTACCCATACGAAATGGAAAAGAGGCAAAAACAAAAAAAAACAAGAAATGTCTTTGAAGGCTTAGCAAATCAGCCGGCTGGTTACTGATGCGCATGCGAGGGCTGTCTTAATCCAACTGAATATTGTGTTTATAGCAAATTCCGCCTATAAAATCTGGAAAAATCCGGCAGGATTCCTAATACTTTTTTTCTGTGGCATCTTCAAAAAAAGTGAACGTATTGCCAAAAAGCTTTATAACATTTAATTCAAGCAAATAGCGTTGTTGGTCTACAGGATTGCCATAAGAGAGTTTTTAACGGCCTGTCGAAGGATGAGACGCATTCACGAGAATTGCTGACAGACGGGCAACGTAATTGACATTGTACCGTATTTTTTGTATCTATCTTCGATGGCTTTCTAAAAAATTCTGTGCGTTGCGCGTTGACCTCTGCCCATGGAACGTGTTCAGGCAGGCCTCTGACAAGTTCATCGCCGATAAAAATCAAGGTTTCATCCCCCCCGCTTTGATGTGTTGCCGGGCTTGATCATAACTGCGGCCATATTCTCTTACGTGTAGTTTCAAAGTCCCGGCCGTTGCCGGTGTACGTCATGCAGCGGACTGTGCACAAGAAATTGCAGGGCGCATCTCGTCGTATCAGGGCTTGAATCAAACAAAATCGTCATTGAAGAGAGATAAAATTCATAACGGTCTTGAACAGAAGACTTCGCGGTCACTACAACTATTACAGCGTGGTCTGCATCTTTCGGTCGTTATGGCGTTTTTACCGTTGGGGGGTCGAATGTGCATTCAAATGGCTGAATTGACGAGGAAGGAAACGGAAGCATTTTACTTGGAAGGCTTTTCATAACGCCATTGAACGACTCGGGTTGCAAGCCCAAAATTGCTTTTATCGACCAAACGGCATCGAGTGCTTTCCTGATGCAAATGTTTTACGTGAAAACGAGTAAAATCGAAGAACCGGATGTGGGAAACCCGAACGTCCGGGGCTGTGTGGGGGGCGCCGGGTAACCGGCGTTCCTGTCGTGAGATATGGCTTTAATAAAAAAGTAAGGAATAAACTATAAATAAAATGAAAGAAACCTTGGGAAATAAAATTGGTCAGGAGATCAAGTATCAGCTAACGGGTTGGATACTTTTTATAATATGTGCCATTTTTTACGGCGTATCAAGCATGAAAAATCATGATATTTTGACATTTATAGGCAGTGTCATTTTTTTAATTGCCTGTATGGTTTTTCTTGTCCCGCTGCTTAGGTCAAATAAAAGAGCGGAGAATGATAAAAAATCCGAGAGAGGGGGCGGGGTCAAACCTTGATCTGTGATTTAAATCCTTATAATCACAGATCAAGGTTTGCCCCCCGCACCCCGTGAGTTTGTCTTGCGGCACTACCAGAAGTTCAGGCACCTGTTTCAATCGAAAAATGAAAAGAAACCAAAGCCCGTGAAGGGGCTTTCCGGGGTGTATTCTTTCAAGAGGCTTTCAGAAAGTATCGGTTAACATCCGGATCATCAATTGCTATACCGTCCCATTTTATCTTTACCTGGCAGAAATAATGATCAAGGCCACTGCTTCTTAAAAAACACGAACAGGCGGTTTGTACAATTACGACAGCACACTGGCCTTCAGCGAATCAAGACCCAGCCGGTCAATCATCTTTCCGATACGTTCAAGTTTATTCCCGTTCTCTTTGTAATAAGCGACAACCTTACCGATCAATTCGAGGGCCTGCTCTGAATTCAGGTCTTCGGCGATTATATCCGCAAGCCTTGGCTTTCCGCTGCCTTTTCCGCCTACCATCAGAACCCAGCCATTTTTTTTGCCGACCAGGGAGATATCCTTGATACAGTTTTCAGCACACTGGTTGTTGCAGCCGCTGACGCCGAATTTTGTCTTACTTGGCAGCTCCATCCCATGATACAACGCATCGAGCTTCATTCCCATCCCGAGACTGTCCTGCTGTCCCCGCTTGCAGAATGTGGTGCCCGGGCAGGCCTTGACACTTCTCACACAGAGCCCGACGGCATGCCCCGGAGGCATCTCCAGATCCTTCCAGATATTATCCAGATCCTCTTCCCTGATTCCAACAAGGGCGATTCGGGCCGCACTTGTAATTTTGACGGCTGCGGCATTATATTTTTCTGCTGCATCTGCAAGTTTTCTCAGTTGGTCCGGGGTGATAACGCCACAGGGAACATGGGGCGCTACGGCATATGTCTCTTTATCCCGCTGGATTACAGCGCCTTTTTCTCCGTCTTTGAGCATAATATGTATCCTTTCAAAAAATCAGTAATTTTCAGCAATCATTTCAAAATATGCCTGCGGATGCGCACATGCCGGGCAAACTTCAGCGGCTGCATCGCTTTGATGAACATAGCCGCAGTTACGGCACCGCCAGATAACCGGTTGATCCCGCTTGAAAACCCTGCCGTCTTTGATATTGGCCGCAAGCGCATTAAACCTTTTTTCATGCTGTTTTTCAGCGACGGCGATATTTTCCAGTACCGCAGCAATTTCATCAAATCCTTCTTCACGGGCCGTCGCTGCAAATTCAGGGTACATGATGGTATGCTCATGATGTTCACCGGCAGCCGATGCCTTCAAATTTTCAAGTGTTGAACCGATCACACCCGCCGGAAAGGTTCCCGAAATTTCGACTTCCCCACCTTCCAGATATTTAAAAAGCCGTTTGGCATGTTCTTTTTCCTGGTTGGCTGTTTCCTCAAAAATGAAAGATATCTGGACATAACCTTCTTTTTTGGCCTTGCTTGCAAAAAACGTATAGCGGTTTCTTGCCTGAGATTCTCCTGCAAATGCGGTCAGGATGTTTTTTTCCGTCCGGCTTCCTTTTACTGTTGCCATATCAAGCTCCTTTTTTCAATTTCTTCTTATCAGAAAATTACCAGCGCTAATCCATTTGAAATCTATAAATTATTTCCGCAGACGCTGCCCCCGGAAAGTGATTATCCCGAAATTGTCTGTTCGAACCGCAAGTGCCTCCAGGTTCAGTTGTTTCGATGTGTTCTGGATTCCCGCCTGTGCGGGAATCACGGCTGTGGGTATTTTTCCTGATGGTTGCAAACCGTGATTTTACCTTTTCCCAATCCGGGTTCAATCATGGCCTGCAGATCATATCGGCATTTGTGCCGCATCCGAACCCGTGCGGATATCTGCATCAAAGTCAAGGTTATTATCAGAATTAATGATAACATTAAATATCTTTTCACGATTTGGCACAAGATCCCATGGCTGAAGAAACGGCTGAGAGTAAGATTTTATCTGTAATTTGGTTGCGTTATAGTTACTTTCAACTACCGATGGCCAAAGCGAATCAGGTCTGTGCCCAAAGCGCCTTAGATTTAATATCCAATATAAAAACAGCAGGTGATGCCGGGGATAGCAAAATCAGATGCCTCCGGCGTGTTGCGCTGTGTCATGCGTCGGGGTATTGAGCGAAGAAAAATATTTTAGGGCTTGATCATAACTGCGGCCATATTTTGCCGTGCGTAGCCTCTGAGTCCCGCCCGTTGCCGGCGTACGACATGGGCCCGGCATCCCCCGGATCGTGCTGGAGAAGCCGGCAATGGCGGGACGGACCCCGTGGCATTGCCGGCCGCAGTTATGATCGAGCCTATATTTTATAACGATATGGATCGAAATGATTTTATCGATCGTCTGTCAACCCTGACCCATCAAAACTGACCCATCAAAATTTAGAATCCCACTTGTTCTCGGTGAGTCATCACGTCTTATCTCTCGGAAAAACGATACCCCCCTCAAGTTCACCTCACATTTTGCCGCATTTTTATCATGTCAGTTCAAACACCACGGCCAATACCAGCCGGATGGGTTGCCCTTGTGTGAAAATGTATGACGGGGGTATCGGAAACGGGGCTGCTTTTTTGATGGCCCGGAGCGCTGCCTCATTGAGGCTGTCGTGGCGGGAGCTTTTTTTGATGTGTGCCGATGAAACTGTTCCGTCAGGTTCGATGACAAATTCCACTGTGACGCGTCCCTGGATGTGACGATTCTGGGCGGATTCCGGATATTTCTTGTATTGTTCGATTCTCAGCCGCACCATGTCGAAATAATCCTCCGCGGTCCCGAAATCAGGGGCTGAGACAACGGGCCCGGCCTGCCACTGCCCGACCTGAAGCCCCGGAAGACCGGAAACCGGATTTTCAGGGGATAGGGCTTCCACAAGGCTGTCGGGTGCTGTCTTGTTCGCGGGCTCTGCATGGATCGGTTCAATTCTGTGTGGAACACTTCGATTCATTTTCAGCTGTTCGACCGTAGCCGGGCGGATTTTGGGGTCCGGGCGATGCCTCGGCCGTGGAATGCTGCGGGCCTCCGGCTTTGATATATTTTTCAGGGTCAACTCGATGCAACTGATCGTATCTGAGTGATACAGGCCTGTGATATGGGAAAAAATCAGCAGGTGAAGACAGACAGAGGGAATAATCAATCCTCTCAGCAGCCAGTTGGGTTTGGCTTTACGATGGGATGTAATTTGCATCATGTCGATTTATAAAAATCCTTTTTCCGTTGCCAGACAAAGCCGCTGCGCGCCGGCTGCTTTTGCAATATCCATGACCTTGACCGCTTTGTTAAGAACAACCGATCGATCCGCCTTGACCACAACCAGTTTTTCCGTGTGGCTTCCGATAAGTTCTCTGAGCCGGTCAAACAAACGGTCCGGAGGCAGTTGGTTGTTTTCCAGAAAGGCGCTTCCCTCCCTGTCTACGTAAATGGTGATTTCTTTTTGGATCTGCGGGGCAGACGCCTGGGCCTGAGGCAGTTTGATTTTGATGCCTTCGTCCACCATGAAGTTCGTGGTCAGGAGAAAATAAATCAGCAGCAGGAATACAATATCGATCAGTGACGTCAGGGGGATCTGAACATGACTGTCTCGTCGATGGTTCCTGAATTTTAACATGTCTTGATTCCTGTATATAAATAAGCGGTTAAGAGATATTCGACCGGGCAGAAGGCGCCCGGGCCGATCGGGTCAGTCACAGGACTGGCGTTTCTGGTAAATGGCCTTGAGAAATGTGATCGATCCCCGCTGCAGTCCGGCTTCGAATTTATCCACCCGGGAGATCAGGTAGCTGTGAGCGATCAGGGTAGGGAGGGCCACCGCCAGCCCCAGCGCCGTTGTCAGCATGGCTTCCCATATTCCGCCTGCCAGCACCGCGGCATTGACTTTGCCCCCCATCTGCTGGATGACCATAAATGCCTTGATCATGCCGACAACGGTCCCCAGCAGCCCGAGCATGGGCGCAATGTTTCCGATGGTTGCCAGCGCCGGCAGGTAGCTTGAAATTCCCCTGACCTCTTCATCCACCGCATGCGATATCACGGTTTCAAGGGTTTCACGATCCTGATGCCTGACCTCGAGGGCCTGCGACAGGACGCGTCCCATAGGGGATTTACCGGCGGATGCCGTTTCAAAGGCTTTTTCATCCTGCCCGCTGATCAGATTTTCAGCGATGCGGTCGGCAAGCCCTGCTTCTTTTCCGGACAGGGAAAAAAACCGGATGAGCCGTTCTATAAAAATGGCCAGCGCCAGCACCGAACAAAGCAAAATGGGGGTTACCAGAACCCCGCCTTTGGAGAGAAATTCGATCATGTGTCACACCTCCGATATATGTTTCAAAAAAAAACGAATGCTTGAAATAAGACAAAGCCGGTCATTCTTCCGTATCGGGCAGCCCGTCAAAATTAAGATCCTTCGATCGTTTGACCAACGCCTCCGATTCATCATATTCTTCCCACAGGTCCGGCCTTCCGTCTTTGTTCGTATCTTCCTCAACCTTATGGATTCGATTGTTTGTATAATAAAACCAGACATCCGGTTTTCCGTCGCCATCAACGTCTTTTTCAGCCCGGTCTGCCTGTTTGTCGCTGTTGTAATACCAGGTCAGATTCAGCCGGCCGGTCAGGCCTTCATCTTCTCTGCTTTTTGTCAGATTTCCCCCGGCGTCGTAGAACTCTTCCAGGTCCATGATGCCGTCAGCGTTTCGGTCGGTTTGTTCCAGGCTCAGGTGTTGATCGCGGAAACAACGCCGATATTCGGGACGTCCGTCGAGGTCCGAATCCAGTTCGATAACGGTTGATCCATCCGGTTTTTGAAGCCATTGAGTGATTTCGAATTTACCGTCATGATCTTTATCTTCCAGAATTTTCGATTGATTTCCGTTTGCGTAGAAAACCTTCAGATCGACGCTGCCGTCATGGTTCTGATCTTTTTCCAGACGGAGGATGGTTTCATTTTCGTCATAAAATTGCCGGGTATCCACCGCGCCGTCCAGGTTTGTATCCGATTCCACGCGCTGGCGCTTTTCATTGGTAAAATATATGGCAATGTCCGGGGTGCCGTTTTGATCGTTATCCCGGGTTTGAAGATACAGCTTGGATTTTTTATACAAAGATATGGATTCCCGGAATCCGTCACCATCATCATCGGATTCCACCCGAAGCGGGCATCCGCCGGCAAATGTCCGGATTCTGTCGATAGTCCCGGTGTATCGGGTGTCTTCCCGTATTTCCTCAGAAAGGCCACCGGCATCAAACCGGATAAAACAATCCATTTTTCCGTCAAAATTCGTATCTTTTTCCCGGATAGCGGGCTGGTCATTCGTAAACCGGGTATGAATGTCAAAACGGCCGTCTCCGTTGCAATCTTCGTCCCGGCTTATCGTGTGCCCATTCTGGAACCGGGTGAGCCTGTCAAAGCGGCCGTTGCCAATCGAATCCTTTTTCTGTTCAGTCAGAATCCCTTTTTCATAGATCCGGACCACTTCCATTCGACCGTCCCCGTCCAGATCGTGACGGCTTTTGACAGGAAGTCCGGTTGCATCGTAGTCAATGACGCTTTCCGGCTGCCCGTTGCCGTCGTCGTCGACTTCACGCCGGTCAGGGATGCCATTTTGATAGGTCTGACGGATATCCGGAGCGCCGTCTGCATCCGTATCCTGTGTGCAAAGCGTGGGCTTGCCGTTTTCCAGAAGATAGACCGTATCCGTGCTTCCGTCGCCGGTGGTATCTTTTTCAATGCGTCGGGGCTGTTCGTTTTCGTCAAACAGGATCATCCGTTCGATCTTTCCGGAGGGCGCATAATTTTCATGCCGGCAGCGTTTTCCGTCTTTGAAAAAATCGCGGCTGTCCACGGAACCGTTCGCATCGATATCTTTTTCCATCCGGGTCAGGACGCCCTGGTCATAATACTGAATTTGGTCCATGACCTGGTCGTAATCGCTGTCAAGTTCGAGTTGAAGCAGTTTTCCGGCAATATCGACGGTGGCGACCTGATCGATGTGCCCGTCATGATTTCGGTCTTTTTCGATGCGTCGCTCGGCTTGTACAGCCCCCGGCATCATTAAAATTATAAATAAAGCCGTGGCGATTGCCTTAAATGGCCGATGATAATTCATTATAAAAAGACCTTTTTCAGCCCCAGAGGACATGCGTAACGCCTTTTACCATTCGAAACGAGCAGCCCGAGGCGATACACAGTTTAGCGGTCGGCGTATCGTTAACAATGCTTCCTGCCAGAGCGCAGAAGCCCATTTTAAACAAGACACGCGCCATCGGGGTGCTGGGTCCGACCAGAATTTTGACGGCATCCGCAGAGATGTGCGTAAGAATGCCTCCCAGGGTTCCATTGGAAAGCGTAACGGCGGTGATTGCCACGACATCGGCCTGTGGAAGCACCTCCGGTGATTGACCGGCATCCGTGTCTCCTTTTTGGGGATCTTTTTCGAGTACCCAGAACCGGGAAAATTTATCGGCCATGTCTTCCACGAAAGGAAAATGCCCGATAACGGCAACATTTTTCCCCTGTCCGTATTCGAGAATCAGTTCCGACGCATTACGGGGGATCAGTTCGTCGGCGGGTGGATCGGGCAGCAGCGAGTTGACGGCCGCCAATCCCAGAGAGGCCTCCATGGGATCATCGCTCAACAGGAACCGGGCCAGTTCTTTGGCCGATTCGGGCAGCTTTTTTTTCGGCAGCTGGCCGGCCGCCGCCGGATGTTTGCCGATCGCCCATGTGGCAATTCCCAATTTCTGGCTTTCAACGCCGGCAATATGCTTGCCTAAAACGACATCCGTTACCGGGTGATCCGGTACATGATCGAGTTCGGCCAATATTGTGTTTAATATGTCCAGTTGTTGCATGATATTTTCCTCCAATCATTAAACCGTTTGTCAAAACCGTTTTCACGCAAGGCGCAAAAAAGCTTAAACCCTTTGCGGGCTTTGCGACTTTTCGTGAGATATTTCCTTTAATGCTTCCAATATGAAACGTATAAGATCGTCCAGCGCACCCGGCTCATCCGCCCGTACGATATACGGTCGATCCAGATTCCAGTGTCTGCAGGCAATATCCACCAGTTTGGTTCGAATCACCCATATGTGGACCATATTGTCCAGGCCCAACAGCGGCGTCAGAAAAGGGGCCCAGCCCTTTCCGGCCGTTTCCAGCCGACCGACTTCATCCACGATTACAACGTCAGCATTGGCACAGGACGCTTTGGAAAGGGCGCGCTGGCCGGCCTGTATGCCGGCCGGGAAAAATTCAAACGAAACTGAAGATGGCCCACATGTTTTTATCCGCCGGGCCAGCGGTACGCTTTGGTTGCATTTCAGATCGATCAGATGAAATCCGCTGCGAATTCCGTTTTTCCACAACCCTTTTGCCAGAATGCCGGCCACTTTAACGTTTTGTTGCCGCAAAGCCGGAATCAGCATTTCTATCAGCGTGGATTTTCCGCTCTGGGGGTCTGCTGTAACGATGATCATTCGGGGGCAGAAACCATCTGTGATGCTCACGGCAACGGGTCCTCATTTTTCGACAGGACATTTTCCCGGACAATATCGGCCGGCAAAAATATATTTACCGAATCGGGCAAACCAATTTTTTGCGTCTCTGTATCATACAGCTCTCCGACGCTGGATTCGGTCATGACCGTTTTTGTTTTTCCCTGTGCAATAATGCGTCCTTGTTTCAGCATCACCACCTGATCGGAAAACATCATGGCCAGATTCGGGTCATGCATGGATGCGATAATTCGTGTGTTGTGCTTTCTGCAAAGACGTTTCATTCGGCTCAACATCCGATACTGGTTGTTAAAATCCAGATGATTGGTCGGTTCATCCAGCAGAATGGTGGCAGAACTCTGAAGCAGCGCCCTCGCCAGAAGGGCGATCTGCCGCTCGCCTCCGGAAATCTGGTTGTAATTTCGTTCGGCCAGATATTCGGCATTCAGGGTGTGCAACGCATCCATGGCCATGCGGTATTCTGCCGGCCCCGGGCTTTGGGTCATTTTCAAAAACGGCGTCCGCCCCATGACAATGCAATCAATGACGCTGAATGGAAAAATATCCGTATGCTCCTGCGGCACCATGCTGACATGTCGGGCAATTTGTGCCTGAGAAATACGGCCCAGATCCAGTCCATCCACAAAAATGTTTCCGCACGCCGGTTTCAAAATGCCGTTCAGACAATGCAGCAGAGTGGTTTTGCCGGAACCGTTTCGCCCCAGAATTGCGCAGAAAACCCCCTTTTCCACCTGAAAGCTGATATCATCCAGGACGCTGCGGGCATTGTAGCTGAACGCCACGGACCGGCAGATGAGTGTCATATCCATCCGCTCCCGCGGTTTTTGTACAGCAGATACACAAACAGCGGCGCGCCGGTCAAAGCGGTGATGATACTGACCGGCAGTTCCGCAGCGGTGATCGATCGGGCAAGCATGTCCGCCGCCAGCATAAAAATACCGCCGATCAACAGGGTGACCGGAATCATTTTTGAATGATTCGGTCCGACCAGGGTCCGTGCGATGTGGGGGATCACCAGCCCGATCCAGCATACCTGCCCGCAGGTGGATACGGTAACCGCGACCATCAGCGAGCTGAGCATGATGAAAATGATCCGGTACACGGTCGGATTCATGCCCAGAGACCGGGTCTGAAGATCTCCCAGAGACAGCACGTTCAGCCGGTACCGGAGGATATGAATCAGAATCAGACCGCCACCGATCACCGGCATGATGATATACAGATCATTCCATTCCACCCGGTTCAAACTTCCCATGATCCAGAACACGATGGCCGGCAGATCATTATACGGGTCTGAAACGTATTTCAGTATCATGAGAAAAGCACTGAATACCGACGTGACCACCAGTCCGGCCAGCACCAGCACCAGGATAGGGCTGACGGCGATCATCCGCGCGATGCCGAGGGCCAGGAATACGGCCGCCAGTCCGAAAACAAAGGATAGCACCCTGACCAGCATGAAGGAGTCCCCGGGCAGAATCAGACCCAGCGCAGCACCAAATGTACATCCCGCGGAAACGCCTAAAATATCGGGAGATACCAGTGGGTTTCTGAACAGGCCCTGATAGACGGCTCCGGAAATCGACATTCCCATCCCGACAAAAACCGCCAGCAGGCATCTGGGAAAACGGATCAGGGTAAAGACTAAAGCCTTGGACGACAGCTCCGGAGGAACCGGTGTTCCGAACAGAGATGCGCAGACAAATGTCCAGATTTCACTCAACCGGATCTCCAGCCGTCCGACCATCAACGAAAAGAAAAACAGTCCCACTAGCAAAAACATCAGCAGACCCGTCGTATAACGCGTATTGTGAACGATATTTACAGCGGGTTCTGGATCGCAGACCGGACTTTTTTTCATAAACTCTCAATAAAGAAAGGCCTCATGCAGGCGCGTGATGGCCCTAAGGTTTTAAAAATTACGGCTGGATGGTGTCGGCCAGCCGTCCTCCCAGCTCCGTAAAGGATCTGGAAAACAGAATTTCATGAAATCGATCGATTTCTTTGATTAAATCCACATCCGTGAATCGGTCCGGATAAAGGCGCTTTGCCGCCCAGAGTACCCCAAGGGCGGATAGGGGTGATGGAAAATCCCATGGTGCGTTGCTGGATGGAACACAGAAAAATTGTTTGCCTTTGACCGCGTTTACCTCAGCCAGTTCCGGTTTTTTAAGATATTTTCCGGCAGATGAACGAATCTCCCGGCAGACAAACACCGCATCCGGGTTCCATTGAACAAACTGTTCCGGTGATATGGATTTAAAAAAACCGGTCAGGGCATGACCCGCATTGATTCCGCCTGCCAGTGAAATCATTTCATTTTGAAGCATGTTGCCGGAGGCGGTGCTGAAGAACCCTTCGGGGCCGGCATAATAAACCGTTTTGCGTTGTTGATCCGGCAGTCCGCCGGTTCGGGCGCTGACAACGCTCATGACATGATCAATGGCCTGGATGACCGTGTCTGCTCGCTCCGGGCAACCTGCCGCCTGAGCGATAATCCGGAGCGCTGCCTTGATGCTGGCCATACTTTCCGGCAGGATAATAACTGCCGGGATACCGGAACGGGACAGTCGGTCGGCTGTGATCACGCCGTCTTTTTGGGCGTAAAGAAGTACCAGATCCGGTTTCAGCGATATAATGGTCTCCAGGTTCATACCCATGGAGCGGTTGCCGATTTTCGGAAGGGCTCTCATGGCCGGATATACCGCCGTGTTTATTTCCACCCCGGGAGAATGACTGTCAACCGCAACCAGACGATCGGCCAGGCCCAGAGACAGCACGCTGAGTGTTGCCGGTTTGAAAGTGGTAATGATGCGTTCCGCCCGGCCGGAAACGGTTACTTCCCGGCCGGCCATATCCACGATGGGGGTCTGGCTGTAGGCGGACGCATGGACAGGAAAAGAACATGCAAAAAAACTGACACTCAGGATCACGAACAGTAATGCCCGAATATTCTGTTTGACTGATTTATGGATTGTTTTTTGAAGCATCATGTTCAGACTGACCCGTTATAGTTTACAAAAAAAGTTCAATATCTTCTCAAAAAACAGGACATCAATTTAAAACGCGTTTGCCGGAGGAGTCGGAACCGGCTTTCCGTAATGCGGACGGGAAAAGCCGGTTCCAAACGGAGGCAGGAAATCAGAACGTTGCACGCATCTGTGCAAAAAACGTACTTCCTTCTCTGGGATATCCGTTACTGAACTGGTAATCTTCATCAAAAAGGTTTTTCACCCCGGCTTCAAAGGTCAGAAAGTCCGCGGGTTTGACCATGATTTTGGCATCCGCGGTCCAGAATCCGCCGAGAGAATCAAACTGGCCGGCGTCGTTTTCTTCGTATCGTTCGGAGTTCCATTGCACCTTGGCAAATATCGACAGCCAGTCAGTGAATGCATACAGATCACTTACATAGACCTTATGTTCGGAGACATCTTCCAGTTTATCGCTGGTGCGGTCATCCGAGCGGTTTTCGGCATCCAGGTAGGTGTAATTGAGCTCCAGATCGTTATTCGGAATAAATCCGGATCTGAATGTGAGTTCCAATCCCTGGTAACGGGCTTTTCCGATATTCTGGTATTGATCGGTACCGTCGGAAAGCGTTTTATTAACAATTTTATCTTCAATATCCGACAAGAACAGGTTTGCCTGAAGCAAAGAATCCCCCGGCAGGGGCTTTTCGACGCCGACTTCGTAATTGGTCGCTTTCTCCTTGGCCAGATCGGGGTTGGGGGTGTTTCTACCCAGCAGTCCCGAATACAGTTCATTCATGGTCGGGAATCGCGTTTTCTGACCGAGGGATGCATGCAGCGCGGTATCTTCGAGTACCGTCAGGTATAATCCCGCCTGCGGATTGAAGGCCTCTTCATCATCCCGAAGCGTCTCGCCGGCGGCAAATTTCGGGCTTTGCAGATCATAGCCGACACCCAGTACCATTGAGAGCCGGTCGTTGAATTTGATGTCATCTTCCAGACCGGCAGAGTACATCTCGGTTTCGTATCGTTCCCAGGCCGCGCCACTGGAGTCCTGTTCTTCGTGAACGTCCTTCTTGTAATGGAAAGCGGTGCTCAGGGTGTGGTTGTCGATGTGACGGGATCGCAACGTCAGGGAGCCGCCGTTGCTGTAATCATCATAGGTGCTGTGGAAAGCATACCCTTTGTTCTGAGTGGTGTAGGTATCGTTATCATAAGAGTCGAGCACATTGTAGTATGTGTCGTGGAATCCCCTGAGTTTGACGCTCAGCTTTTCCGTGAAGTCGATGTTGCCGATCAGATAATAGGTATCCTTGTCCCAGTCGGCAAACCGCCAGTATCGTGTTCTGTCAGCCGTCGATGTCGAGGGCGGGAATCCCTTTTCCATGGATACGGTGTTGTAACCAAATACGTATTCCTGGTTTTCAGTGGGCGTAAAACCGATTTTAAATGCCCCGCTTTCCTGCCAGACATCGGAGTTGTCCCGAAGCCCGCCATCTTCAATAGTGTTTGCGTCAAAATCGTCTGAGAGCCGATAGCCGTCCGAATCCTGGAATGAGCCGTTTAAAGTGAAATAAAATTTTTCCAGCCTGGAGCCCAGGTTAAAGTTCATGTGATATGCATTTTGTTCTGCGTAACCGGCTTCAATGTCCCCTTCGATGGGTTTTTCCGGCTTCATGGTAATAATGTTGATCACTCCGCCCATGGTGTTGGGGCCGTAGAGCACCGAACTGATGCCCTTGGTCAACGTGATCTTCGACAGGTTGCCGGTGGGAAGGTTGCCGGTGTCCACATACCCGTCGTTGGGGATGTAAATGGGAATCCCGTCAAGAAATGTCGGAATGTAACGTTCATTAAACCCCCGGATGTTGATATTCCGCTCGTTTTTAGCGCCAACCGACACATTGACGCCCGGCAGGGAATCCAGAGCATCTGAAATGTTTTTGGCGTTGATCAGATTGATACGTTCCTGGCCGATGGTTTCAACCGTCGACACCTGGGTGATGGTTTCCCCTTTGCCTTCCACGACGACTTCGCCAATATCAAACGTTTTGGCTGAATCCGACGCGATCAATGTGTCCTGAGCCAGTGCTGTCGCTCCCCATGAACATACAAGGGCCAGAGACAGTGCCCATAAAAATGATTTGCCTCTCATTTCGCATTTCCTCCTGCTGATTTTGAAACATGTTTAAAAAGACCGGGCTGTTTCCAGGTCATCATCAGGTAGGCAGTAATTCCGATAATCATGAGAGGAAACAATCCGAAAACAAAACTTTTAACGGGATTTTGGGAAATAAACAGAACAGTTCCAGCGGATGGCTGATTTTGACCGGTTTTGCCGGTTGAAACGGGTGGAGTAAAATTTCTCAAGGTAAACTGGATGTTGTCCAAAACAAACGGTTTGAGAAAAAACAGCCGACCCGATTTCAAAAAATGCTCATTCCGGTATACGGATATCTGAACAGAATTTGACTCGAAGCTGAATTCGCCCGATCTCATGGCTTTAAGCGGTTTTGAAAGCACACTGGCATCATTTACAAAATGAATTTGATCGGCGATTACCCGGTATCCATTTCCGAATGTAAAGGATTCCCCTTGCTGCAACCGGACGTTTGAATATCTGAATCCAAAAACCAGACTGCCGAAATGACCCAGAATGACCAGGCCGAATACGATATGAATCATCAGCATGAGTATGGCTGACCGATTCATGCGTTTAACGGTCATTTTGAGAAATTTATTCCAGGTGCAGAATATCAGGTTGATACCCAGAGCCGCCATGACCGCACACAACCCGAAAAACCAGAAACGGATCAGAGGTGCTTTTCCATGCGAGATCGAGAGCCAGTTCAGTAACAGATGATTGTTCATCTGGCGAAATGTTTCGGAATGCTCTGTAGCGGTTGCCAGAACGATCGCCCATGTAAACCATCCGAACAGGATAATCAGGAGCCAGAGACAGAATTGAAGGGATGACAGGTATTCGATCAGTTTTTTCATATCAGGCTCCGGATCATCATCATGGCCAGAAAGAAAGGGCCGCTCAGACAGCCGAACAGAGAACGGGCCCTGTCAAAATCTCCGTTTTTGCCGGGAATGTGAAATGCCGTCATTAGATAGAGCAGCACCAGTGTGGATTGAAAAAAAGCGTTGCTCCAATGCCAGAAGTCTCCCCATCCGTTCTGGCACCAGATCATTCCGGAATATTCTGAACTAAGAAAACATACGGCAGAAAGAAGCAGATAATTTCTGCCCTGATGATTGAATATCGCGACAGTGATGCCCCGGCGCCTGTCTTTTCGATATTGAATGTAAAAACAGGATGAAAACAGCATGGTTGCCAGAGCGAGCCGCCGAAAGCAGTGAAAGAGGATTACCCAGATATAATGATGATTGTGTTCATCGGGAGAAGGGCCTTTGGGGTAATGAAGAGAAAACAGTAATAAGATCAGAATAAAAACATAGCCCCACCATCGGACGGATGTACCGGAATCAAGACGAGGAGAACAAAATGCGACAAGAATGCATAGAATAAACGTGACGAAGACCAGGGATTCGAAATCTCCAAAAACAGGTAGATTACCCTTGGCAACCAAAAGCGTAGCCAAGGGCAACGCACAAAATATACAACCTGCTTGTAAGCAATATTTTTCTGCTGTAAATTTCTTTATATACAGAAAAAACAGTGACAGAAAAAAGCAAGCGATCGTCAAATAAAAAAAAATTACCAATTGCATATTAAAAAACAATTCTTTAAAAAGCCGTAGCCAAGCGGACGATGTTTCCGGAAAATCGTATCGGGAAGCAGACGAAATCGGCCGCAATTCAAAATTATTTAATACGCCGTGTCTAACCATTTAGGTTATAATTTGTCAATATAAAATCATGATTATGCTTTATAAATACTAATAAAAACCAATAAAGACGAATAATAACCGATAATGTTGAAAACAATAAGTCTGTCTCATCAGGGTCTTTTTTCTCAACTCCGCCGTGGAGCTTTCTGTACGAACGGGTATGCGTCACCGCCATTGGTGAATAAGTGGTAATCAGATTGTTTTTTGCCCATGTTTGCTTTATTTCGTTCGGAACAATCCCTCTGCGTTGAATCAAAACCGGTAAACTGTAAAATCTTCTGGACTAGAAGAACATTCAACAATGTTAAAGCACTTAAAGTTGAGAGCCCGCATGATTATTTTCATGTGTTCCATCGTTACGGTCGCTTTTGTCGTAACGAATAGCATTCGTTGTCTGGAAGGCATCAGATATTGCCAGAACCGAATCGTTGAAACTGTTTGAGGCGTACCGAGTTTTTGCGCTTTAGCTTCATGGGCGCGGCATCCCCCGGATCGTGCTGGAGAAGCCGGCAATGGGCGGGACGGACCTCGTGGCATTGTGGCCGCAGTTATGATCAAGCCCCATGCGGGCGTTGACCGTATCCATTGATGAAATTGCTCAAGCCAATGAGAAAACTCAGAAAATCATCAAACCCATCGATGAGATTGCGTTCCAGACCAATCTCCTGGCCCTGAATGCAGCGGTCGAGGAGGCAGGCGCCGGTTTTGCCGTGGTGGCCGGTGGGGTCCGGAACCTGTCCCTGCGATCGGCGGCGGCTGGGAAAGATACCGCCGACCTGATCGAAGGCACGGTCAAAAAGGTTCATACAGGCTCGGAACTGGTCAATAAAACCAATAATGCATTCAGAAAGGTGGGCGGCAGTTCCCAAAAAGTCGGAAACCTGATTGCCGAAATAGCGACTGCGTCAAACGAACAGTCTCAGGGCATTCAACAGGTCAATACAGCAGTTGGCAAAATGGATAAGGTTGTCCAGGGCAACGCATCGAGCGCTGAAGAATCCGCGGCTGCGTCCGAGGAGATGACCGCCCGGGCCGAACCGTTGAAGGAACTGGTCGCCTGCCGGGTGACGGTTGTGAACGGCGTTGCCAAAGGGTGAATCCAAAGGCTGAAAGATACCGGGATAAATTCGAAAAAAACGGTTGAGTTGTCCAGGAACCCATCCGATCAAAAGAAGCTGATCGGATAGTCGTCGAACATCGGGGCTGCCATCTGATGAAAAAACCGGCTGGTGCAAAAACAGCCGGCACCGATTGATATTCAAGATGATTTTATCCTCCAGGGGGCGACGTTCGTTCAGCTTTTACGGGGTCGCCCCCCTGTCCACACATGCCACAGGTTCTAAAACTCCGCCGGTCGTTCAGTGACTCGCGTTATAGCGCCACAGAACGTATTGCCTTCCTCATCGGACCACGTGGCCGGCACCCGGAGAGCTGGTGATTTCGGAGCTCAATAGCCCGCCTGCGCTTTCCTCTGTCAACGCTTCCGCACTGCATTACTGCAATTGCCGCATGACTCGAGGCTGGTGTGATTCGCTCTTCTACCATAAGGGCTCACTCAAAAATAACTTCCCATTTTAAGCGCCGATGCATCCTGCCTGGCTGCGTTACGAAAGCTCGGAATATGCTTGATATTCCTGCACTTTCGTGTCTTGCCAGACAGGCGCCTCAACATTTAAAATTGCGAACTTATTTCTGAGCGAGCCCTAAGACTCTTTCCTTTTCTATCTCTTACCGGTTTGAATCGGCGCTTTCGGCCCGACCCCTTTTCGCCCGGGAAAGAAGGGGGGGAAGAAAATGCCTTCCCCCCTTCGGAGATCTGCGGGGTAATCCTATTTGATCAGATTTTTACTCTTGAGCCAATCCATGGCCACATCGTGAACCGCTTTGTGGTCTACGTCCACGGCCATATTGAGCCGCTGCATCGCTTCCGTGGTCAGGTTATCCGCAAGCGGTTCTAATATGGATTTGATCTCCGGATACTTATCAAGGATTTCCTTTCGGACAACGGGTACGGGATTGTACACGGGGAAGAAAGACTTGTCGTCTTCAAGGTTTATAAAGCCGAAGGCCGCGATTCTGCCATCGGTAGAAAAACCCATAGCTGAATTGACCAGCCCTTCTTTCAATGCCTGGTAGGTAAGACCCACAGACATTTTTTTGACCTGTTTGGGCGGAAGTCTGAAATTATACATTTTCATAATGCCTTTAAATCCGTCAGGGCGTTCCCAGAATTCCGAATCCAGAGCGAATATCAGTTTGTCCGGATTTTTAGTGACGTAGACTCCCAGATCGGAGATACTCTTGATTCCGAGTTTCTCCGCTTCTGTCTTACTCATCATCAGGGTATAGGTATTGTTGAATTTGACAGGATCAAGCCAGACTAGACCCTTCTCGGAATCGGCTTGTTTGACCCAGTCGTAAACCTTCTCCGGAACGGTCATTGTTTTTGTATCTTTCTGCTTGTAATACAGAGTGTATGCTGTGCCCGTATACTCATAATAGAGGTCAAACTGGGCATTCTCCAGTGATTTTCTGGCGATCACCGACCCGACCCCTGTCTTCAGCGTAACATCGAACCCTGCCTGTTCGAGAAGGATGCTGGCAAGTTCCGGAAGAAGGAGCTGCTCCGTATAGTCTTTGCCGCCCACTATCAGGCTTTTATCCTTGGCAAAGACGCTGCCTGGTAAAAGTAACGTCAAAATAAATATTGCCGGAAGAACAAGTTTAAATATCGTTTTCATGTTATACCTCCTTTTAGGCTCTTGACTGAATGCCAGAGAGTTCTAATGTTTGATGGCCTTGTAAAAAGTCATGTCTATCCCTCATTTGCCATTCACATGAAATAAAAAATTAAGTTATTTCAGTATGCTCTGGATTCTCGCCTACGAGGGAATGACGGGGGTGGGTACTTTTTACGAGTTCATCAATGTTTGAGTATGTGAATAAAAAATATGTTGCATTTTCTTGCCCGAGCCCCTGATTAAGCGTTCATTTTTGTGCGGAAAATCAAAAAAACACCCCTTTCCTACTCGGAAAGACGCAGCCCCCTTGAGATCAGGGACAGCCCTAGTAGTTCAGACAGAAAATCCGCGAAAAGTGCCAGTAGCGTTACCGGAATAGCACCGGCCAGAAGCTTGTCCGTCTGCATAAGATTTATTCCTGTGAATATGAGGTCTCCCAGGCCTCCTGCCCCGATGATATAGGCAAGCGCGGCCGTACCGATATTGATTATCAGGGCTATCCTGAATCCCGTGAGAATCACCTTCATGGCATTGGGTATCTCCACCTCCATGAGAATCTTCATCGGCGGCATTCCCAGGCCTTTTCCGGCATCTATTAGTTCCGGGGGTACCGCGGTAATCCCGGCAAGCGTATTTCTCGCGATGGGAAGTATGGAATAAATGGTCAGCGCGAATACCGCCGGCTTCATGCCGATACCCAGGAAACTCATGGCCAGCGCGAGAACGGCAAGGGAGGGGATGGTTTGTCCCAGTCCGATAATATACATGCAGATCCCGGCGTACCTGCGAAACCGATGTCTGGTCAGCACAATACCCGCTGTTATGCCTATGATCGTGGCAAAGATCATACTTAAGGTCACCATGTACAGATGCTGGATGACCAATTCCATGATAACGGGATATTCGTATGGATCAGAAAGTAATTCTATAAGACCCGTTCGCTCAAACGTTACACCCGCAATCAGTATGATAACCGCAATGATAATCCTGTATGATTTTGAAAATAGTCTGTTCATCGCGAAAGCTTCCTTTGTACTCTGATGCCTTCTGGCGTCGCAATCCTTTCCAGCAGAGCCATCCCGCCGTCTACGATTATGGCCAGAAGAGAGACAAGTATGGCGCCGCTCAGTATCATCTCCGGATATACGCGGGCAATACCCTGCTGAATATACACCCCCAGTCCTCCGGCTCCGATATAAGTGGCGATAGCTGCAACGCCTATATTCATAACGGCAGCCGTCCTCAACCCCGCAATAATAACGGGTGTGGCCAGCGGGATTTCCAGCTCTCGCAAAAGTTTCCACTTATTCATGCCCATACCTCTGGCTGCGTCCACCAGAGAAGGAGGAACATTCTTTATAGCCGTATAGGTATTTCTGATGATAGGGAGCTGGCTGTAAAGAACCAGTGCGATGACAGCAGGAACTTTTCCCAGGCCCATATTAAATATCGAAAGGATGGGGAGCATCAGCCCAAACAGGGCAAGGGAGGGGATGGTCATAAGTATGTTGGCACCATTCAAAATCCTGGAAGCAAACTGCTCGTGCTTCGTAATGACGATACCCAGAACCACCCCGATTGGTGTGGCTATAAGGAGCGCCATCCCTACAATCCATACATGCTCCCAGGAGAGATACATAACCTCGTTAAAGTTATCCACTATGAATTGAAGTGTACTCATGAAATTACCTCGGTTTCAACATTTTCTGCTTCATCAGCGTAACTTGCTTTTACCGCTTTCTGTATGTCGTTGTAGGTTACCGTTCCGGCAAAGTTTTTGTCTTCGTCCACAACGCAGAAGGTTGGGGTATTAAACATAAGCATAGAGGAGAGGACATCCCTGAGTGGTGTTTTTTCACTCAGGAAAATGGGATATGGTTCCACCACGTCCCGTACCGGCCCTTCTTCATACTTGAGAGATTTCTGCGTAACGAAGCCTATCGGTTTGTTTCGTTCGATCACTATGCCGTAGCGGGATTCCTTTGTGTTCAGAAAATGTAATGCTTCCTGGGAACGGTCGGATCCCTGGATGATGTTTTTCGGCTTTCGGTTGATAATATCACTTACCCGCATGAGTCCAAGGACTTTCAGTGCCCTGTCGGCACCCACGAAGTCGGAGACAAATTTGGTTTTGGGCTGGGTCAGAATGATCTCGGGTGTGTCGTACTGTATCAGGCGTCCCTTGTCGAAGATGGCAATGCGATCGCCCATCTTTATGGCTTCGTGTATGTCATGAGAGACAAAGGCCACGGTCTTCTTCAGCTTTGCCTGAAGCTTGAGGAACTCATCTTGAATTTCTTCTCTGTTTATGGGGTCTATCGCACCGAAGGGCTCATCCATGAGAAGTATGTTGGGATCTGCGGCAAGTCCCCGAGCGACCCCCACTCGCTGTTGCTGCCCCCCGGAGAGTTCTGCGGGGTAACGGTCCCTGTACCGTTCAGGATCCAGATTAGTCATTTCTAGCAGCTCATCAATGCGCTTACTGATACGTTCTTCGTCCCACCGTAGAAGTTTGGGTACAACGGCGATGTTTTCGGCTATAGTTTTGTTTGGGAAGAGCCCGATGGCCTGAATGACATATCCCAGGCGCTGCCTGAGTTGGACGACATCGATGTCCATAATATTCTGATCTTCTATGGTTATGACCCCCCGGGTAAGTGTCTCCAGTCTGTTGGTAAGGCGCAGGGTAGTCGTTTTGCCGCATCCCGAGGGGCCGAGAAACACCACTACTTCGCCCTTCGGAATGGTGAAGCTTACATTATCAAGGGCGGTAACGGTATTGATTCCCTTACCAAATATTTTTGTTACAGATTCATAAGTTATCATTGGAGACCTCCTTATTCTCTGAACTGGTCATCTCTGTTTCAGGGTATTGGTATAACGCTTATCGCGATCCTTCAGTTTCACACCATTGATCAGCGAAGGAGCCTTCTCGGCGTTTTCAGGGAGAGTGTTCTGGTTAGTTGCGCATGCAGGTTCTTGATATAGGTTTTCTTTATATATATTCTTTATTAACACCCCGCAAGCGATAGATGTCAAGCAAGTTGTCGCCTAAACAATAACAAAATTATCGGGTTATCGGTTATGCCTGCAAAAAATTCTCAGGCCCTCCGACGAGTTTTTGAGTGCCCATTCTCGGTCCTGAAAATTTTTTGATCCTTCTTTGACAAAACGGTCTTTATCGGTACGGCCTTATCCAATTGTGTCGTCTTCTCACCATCTGCGATTGTGTTTGTTGGATTGTTTCTCTTGTTTAACGCTGCCTCATGAATATGGCGCTCATCGGGGGCTGGGGCATGAAAGGGCTGGGGAAGGGCTGGGGAGGTTTGACCCCAAGTCCATTTTTCAAATTTATGGGGCTTGATCATAACTGCGGCCATAACGTCGTGAGGACCGTCCCGGCCGTTTCCGGCGTACGGCCGGGACTTCGAAACCACACGTAAGAGAATATGGCCGCAGTTATAATCAAGCCCAGTTTATGGCTTTTATTATGACTTTTTTTTCGTGTTGATTTTCTGAAAAACAATCAATTAAAATTGAGATTAATCAGATCAAATAGTGTTAAAAAACAGTGGATTGTCCACCCTCAGGACTCCTTGCCTCTGAGAAGATTCAGTGACACCTGCGCACTTGGATTTGTTATGAAGGTGTCAGGAAAAAACGAATATTAGACGCTAAAACGCCCATAAGTCAGTGCGCTTGAATTCGTATCGACATTTTTTCCTGACACCATCTGGAGTTTAAAAACGGCCAAACGTCACTTCCTGTTTTCCATAGCAGAAGTAATATATTAATTATACAGTGATACTATGCTGCCGAATATCAACTTTGGCTTTTCCTAAGTCAAGAGTTCTGACCCTGCTGAATCCACCATTGGACAGGGGGGCCATCTCACCCTGACGGCACCCGGTTCAGTGCCTCGGTAAATTTTTTGTCAACCCATCCCAGTTTACCGGACGGAAGCTCCACATAAAGCCAGCCGGCGGATTCATGGTATGTTTTGAGTATTTCACCCTGGTATGCCAGGGCCGCCACATCGAATTCCATACCTGGCCCGGATCTCACATTGAGTATGTCCACGCCCACGGATACTTCGCTTTTGAATCTTACGATTTTAGCATCTTCGGTTTCCCCGGCGGATGTTAATACAGGTGGTGCCACAACCATATAGCCGTCAGGCACCCGCACATAATAGACGCCGTTGAGATAGTAATATTTTGCATCATCGACAATCCTGATGCCGTATCCGGGAGGAAGCATCGGGATGACTGCCCCTTCAGGGGCTGCGATCGGCACATACCCGGCCGGTCCTCTATGGTAGAATTCGCCGGCCCTGAAAAACAGATGCTCGGTTCCGACAATAATGAGTTCAAACAACGCGCCCGGTCCATGTAAAAATCCGTGAAAATGACCTGCTGGAGGGCCTGCGAATGCACGCTCTCCCGAGCCCATGATTCCCAGAACAATCAAAACACCAATGATCTTTTTTAAATGTTTTTTTATCTCTGTCATGATCATTCCCTCAAGTTCGTTCAGACTCTGATTAACTGAATGGATGCTTGCTCCTTAACAACCGATCTAATCATCGGTATCGCTTGGTTTTTCATGCTCAGGCGGAGGATTGTCCGGGCGAAGAACCAGTCGATCGCCACTCCTGTCCAGAACACAGATTCCGGTTACCGTATCGCCGTTGGGGGTTTCAAACGATGCCGTATCCCCTTCAGACTTTCCTTCACAGACGGTATAGGCTTCCGGCGGTGGACCCTGATGTTTCCTGCCGCCGTCCTGGGCAAAAAAAGGGGTCACCCATTAAAGGGTTAATCAAGAAAAAAAACACCTCTCCATGCAAAATAGTAGAACTTTTTTGCTTGATTTCTAAACGACTATCCGGCACGGCCTTACTTTTGTCTACTGTCTGCTCCCGCTGTTTCTTTTCGTTGGTTACGTCCAGCCGATAGCTGATCCGCACCAGTCACCCATCTGGATCAAGGCCTTAGGTGTATTGTACGATTTCTACACGATACACCGGCCCCTGGTCTTTATCGACCCCAGAAATCTGTCGGTTCCGTACCGTGTTCAAGTGATTGGATCACAATTCTTATGGTTTTTAACCAACCCCGAATAGACTCACGGCACAGGCAAATCAGAGTACTAAAGCAAAAACCTGCCGATAAACTGTGGCGGATGCGGCGGTTTCCAATCAAATCTGATGGTTATGCCAACCCCATTGATGGTTCCCCACCGCACCCTAACTGTCAGGCAAAAAGCATCTGACTGTTAAACGGAACCTGATCGCGCATGATGTAGTAAGAAGCCCTGGCCAGTTTGTTGCTCAAGGCTTTGATGGCTACAATCCCATTGCTTTTCGCCTTTTTTCTCTGATAGAATCTCTCGGCTTGGGCATTGTGCCTTATACAGAAATTGGCCGCCTCCACATAAGCCCAGGATAAATATTTATTGCCGTTCTTTTTGTTCCCGACTCCCTTTTTCTTCCCGTTGGAAATCCGTTCGGAACTGACACATCGACAATAGGAACAGTAGTTGCCCACTTTTTCAAACCTGGCAATGTCGCCCACCTCCATCATGATGGTCATTGCCAGAATTTTGCCTACCCCGGTAATGGTGGACAACCACTTAAACCGTTCTGATAAACCGATAGTGCCCATTGCCTGTTTTTCTATCATTTTGACCTGTTGTGATAACAGCTCAATAATGCTGAGGTACCTTTGAGCCAAAAAGAAAAGGTCCGGATCAGAAAATAACTGCCCCAGGCTTTCCTCGGTCAGTTTTTTGATATTGTTTACGGATATTCGGCCCCCTGTATTTCTGGTAATCATGCTTTGAAAACTGAGGATATCTGCGGTTCTCTGTCTGACAAACAACATTCTTCGCCGAAGCATGTCTCTCATGGGACGGGTTTCTTTGGGATAAATATAGCCTTGTGGCAAAATACCCAGCTTGAGCATATGGGCCAGCCACAGTGCATCCCACTTGTCATCGCTATACTTTATCCCTTCGTACTGTTTAATTGCCGCAGGATTGGCAAGAAGAATCTTATAACCATGATCCTGCAATCCATCCACAAGCCAATACCAGTTGTAGGTGGATTCTACGACGACGCCTTGAAGATCCTTTTTGTAAGGTTCAAGGCAATCAAGCACCAGTTGCAGAGAATTCTGCAGAAGGCTTCATGCTCTGACCGCCCTTTATATGGATATCAAGTCTCCGTTTGACTCTTATAGCTGTCATAAAAGTCAAACGGAGACTTGACCCCTTCCTTTTCAGACGAAGATGGCTTCAGTGTTGACGTCCATATTTGCCGTCTGAATTGTTAGCATATCCACATATCCGGAAAAAAGAATATGGACCATAATTTTGAGGGCCGTTTGCATCAAAATTGACTCGGTATACGACACCGGCATGAAGGGGCGCAGGACGTCCTTGAACTCTTCGACCAGGGAGCTGAATATCCGCCCTCGCTGGCGGTCCCCCTGGCCGTTGCCCGTCAGTTTCCTGGTGATCGGCATCAGGTCGAATAGGAATGCCCCCATGTCATCGTCTGATGTTTGACGTTCAAAAAACGTCGTCACACTTTTAACCACATCCGGCGGCGGGGTCAGTCCGTCCGGGGAGACAGCCGCCTGCGTTGCAAACGTTTTTTCGAGGGCTTTTCGAACATCGATTAATTTTTCCCGCCAGCGTTTCTGAAATACTTTTAAAAACAGCATCTCCTTGCTGCCAAAGTAGTAATTGATCGCTGATGCATTGCAACCCGCCGCCCCTGTAATCTCGTGAATACGGGTTTCGTAAAACCCTTTTAACGCAAACAGAATTTCGGCTTCTGCCAGCAAACGTTCTTTCACGATCTTTTTTTTCACCGGAATTTCCAGCAACGATTTCTCCTCTTTGCCGTCGTCTTTTCATACGGCGATTCACATACTGACGGCAGGTCCCTGTTCAAGAAGCGTTCCCCTCGCTGACCTGCCTGGGTGCATCGCCGCCGCCGCCCAATACCGCATAGAGCTGAATCTGGTTACCGAGTTTATCCAGGCGGATGCTGATGAGCCCTTGTCGGGCGGCATAAAGCG
>JAQWFD010000047.1 GCA_028704555.1 Desulfobacterales bacterium | reverse complement strand
CCTGCTCGGTTTCAATGCCTTCTTTTTCAAGTTCGGAAAAAACCGTGTTGATCAGGATGGCCGTGTTCCCGTCTTTTCTGGCACTGCCGTTGAATGCAACAACGTTCATGGGGTTATTCTCCTTGGGTTGAATATAAAACGTGGGGTTGCTGGCGGACGGATACGGAAATAATCAGGGCTTGATCATAACTGCGGCCACCATGTCACGGAGTCCGTCCCGCGCGTTTCCGGCTTCTCCTGCGCGATCCGGGGGATGCCGCGAACGGACGGGACTCCGAGGCTACGCACAGCAAAATATGGCCGCAGTTATGATCGAGCCCAATAATGAAATGCGGGTGGCAGGATCGGGGGGTTCGATTTCACGGGGTGTTGTAGCCATCCGCATATCTTTATTGATACCAGCAAAATCGGAAAATGTTCAAGAGGTTTGTTGGCTATACGTTCTGATCCTGATGTGCCGGGACATCTGACCGATGATAGTGCAGCGGTAACGGATGGAAGGATGGGGTGCAGACGTCATCCCCCGGCTTGCCGTTGATTTAAAAAACGAGCTGCCCGGCGAAAAAGGATTTTCGGAGCGGAATATCAAACGGATGGTGTCATTTTATCGTGAATACCCAGCGTTGGGAATTGTGCCACCGGCTGTGGCACAAATGCATGAAACGAATGAAGCCCTGATTTTGCAGCAGCTCGTTGCAAAATTCCCTGGGGGAGTGCTGGGGTCACCTTGATATCAGGCTTCCTCTGCCACCTGATCAAGCGTCAGACGGGTAGGGTGCGCATAGCACTATCATGCGCATGCGGTTAAATGCGATGTGTCTGGTCCCCAAACGACGGCCTTGTTTGCATCCGTAACGAGATTTTGGGTTCAGGTTCAGCAGATTCAGAGGTCTGACCAAACTAACGTATTGAAATAAAATCAGTTCACTTGAAAATAGTGGGCTCGATCATAACTGCGGCCATATTTTCCCATGCATAGCCTCGGAGTTCAGTTCCCGGCGTACGAAAACCGCCGAATCGAGCAGGAAAAGAGGGAAACGGAAGGGACGGACGCCTGAACATTGTGGCCGCAGTTATGATCAAGCCCAAAATAGTATCTCTGGATACGGCTTAGCTTGGCGCGAATTTTTGGACGCCAAAAAGCGTGTTCTAAGAAAATAAGGGTACACTCCGAACCGTATTTCTAATCTTTAAAAAGGATTTTTTTAAGATCAATGGCAAGCGCAAACAGGCGTCTCATTCCCAGATACATTTGGCATATCTCTCATCAATACCATA
Organism: Desulfobacterales bacterium; assembly: GCA_028704555.1. Lineage (NCBI taxonomy): Bacteria > Pseudomonadati > Thermodesulfobacteriota > Desulfobacteria > Desulfobacterales > Desulfobacterales bacterium. The sequence goes on along the minus strand of JAQWFD010000047.1, from coordinate 25,180 downwards.
AAAAAGAGTTTTATTTAAAATTTGTAAAAGACCGGAAATGGTGATTAAGTTGGCTCCATCACGCGAAAAAACGTTTCGGCCTTTGCAGTTTGTGTGTTGAATTATAGGGTAACCCACAATCATTCATCTGCTGGTAACCCCTGTGATGGTTAGAACCTATTCAACTAACTACCGGACGAACGGGTCAAGCGTTTAACATCCGAAAAAAGAGGAAGAGGGAGTTTTCTGGGAGGATCGGTACCATGCAATAGTTGTAGACATCGACCAGTACCTGAGGTAATGCATGTCCTATATCTATTTTTGGGATACATCGGATGAAATATCGATATAATATTTGGTCCGCCTCCAATGAACAAACCGCAACACGGGGATAGAATGTTTATCATTGGCCTTGACCCAAAACAGATAAAAATTGAAAAGGAAGAAATATCCATACCTGATTCGCCAGCAGCTGATTATTTATATCCAGAATTGAAAACGATCATAAAAAACAATCTTGATGGGCATACTTTAAGTTCGGGAACTTGGAATACGCTGCAAAGACATAAAGCGCACCATTCAGGGACAGATTTTTTAAACATGGCTGGAAAATAATATGAATACACGATTAAGCTATCTCTATCGCGACGCCTGCAATTATAAGAAATTTAATGACATTGTCATTTCAGGCCAAATCAAGGAGAGGCAAATCCTGCTTTTGTTAAAGGATAAACTGTTTTTTATTCCATCAGAAGTTGGTCTTCCTGACTTACAAGATAGTGCCTTTACGGTCGATGATCACATCTGGCATGAGCTGGAAAAAGTTGAGTTAACAGAGGATCTTCCCACAATAGAGATTGATGCAAATCTGATGATCGAAAGATTTATAAGGGCTTCTCTTAAAAATTGGAACGAATATGAAGTTATGTCAAAGAAGGGTTTGATATGAAAGTCTTTGAACGAAAACGGTGGACGAGAGACGAGCTAATTTTAGCCATTAATCTCTACTGCAAAACTCAGTTCGGTAAAATCCACATGAGAAATCCTGAAATCATTGATTTAGCCAACAAACTTGAAAGAACTCCCGGGTCTGTAAGTTACAAATTGGCTAATTTTTCAAGCATTGATCCTACAATTGAACGCAAAGGGGCTGCGAATGTAAGTAAACTTGATCGTGAAGTATGGAATGAATTTTTTGAGGATTGGGAATCAATGGCTTTTGAAAGTGAAATGCGAATGGCAAAAATGTCCGAAAACGAATCTGTCAAGGCTTATGAAGTAATTCCGTTAAAAGATGGAGAAACGAAAAGCTCAACTGTACAAGTTCGCGTCAATCAGAATTTTTTTCGAAAAATGATCTTAACATCATACAATAATTCATGCTGTATTACTGGAATTGATAATTGTGATTTGCTGATCGCCAGTCATATTGTGCCATGGGCACATGATAAAAAAAACCGATTAAATCCAATGAATGGACTCTGTCTGAATGCGCTTCACGACCGTGCTTTTGATAAGGGGCTTATTACAATAGACGATAATTACCAGGTTTTGGTTTCAAATAAGGTGACACACGAACTGATAGTGAAATATGATCGCAAATTGATAACTTTGCCAAGTCGTTTTCTGCCAGATAAAGACTTTATCAATTTTCATAGGAAAAATATATTTAAGGATAATTAATGCTACTGCGAGTAGGTTGCTGTTCAATTGAAGAAGAAAAAAATAGAAATCCGATCAAATTGTTCTTGGGCTAATTTTTCTGAAATACATCTCCGGGGCCTTCAACGATCTGCACGAGCAGTTTAAGGCAGTTGAATTGCGAGGCTTCTGTCTGGCGTTGAGCTAAAGGAAATGACCGGGAATGATAAACGTGGTAAAGGAGCAGGGTATGTTCGAAAAGCACAGCAGCGGGGGATACCGTCTCGCGTTAAACGGGATTGAGCAGAAAACGCTGGTGTAGGACGAAAATACGCTTTATGTAACCATGACGGCTTCGAATGGCTTCGGAAATGCTCAGCCTGACCGTTGTGGATTTTCTCGACAGCATGTTAAGAAGCAACCCGGGTAATCTGAGAATTCATGAAATTAAAATTTGTGAATCCTCCAGGGGGGGCGGCAGCACGATCCGGGATTCAGGATTCAAGGAAAAGTTTAATCTTCTGGGCATGGCGGTCAAGAACGGTGACGGCGAAATTGAATTCAACCCGTCCCGCAATGATGCTGGCAAATGGACGGACGCGGATTGTCATGGGGGATGTGGAAAATATCGCCAGAGCCAAATGCGCTGTGCATGAGGGTGCCGGATAAGGTCTGTCTCAGCGTGCCGTTAAGCGGCCCTGAGTCGTTTTCTGATCATTCTCCCTCTATCTCGAAAGATTCTCCCCAGGTTTCCACCAGATTTTTCGTTCGGGTTCGGAGCCGGTCGGATACCACCTGAAGGAGTTTGTTTGTCAGTTCATATCCCGTGAGCGGGTCCTTCCGGCACATATCCTTCAAAATAGCGGCTGAAATATATAATATCTGACCCGGTTTTGAACCTGTAAGGTTGGTCGTCTGCCTGCCGTCATCGAGCATGGCGGACCATCCGCAAATTTCACCCGGTTCCACGACATCTATCATCATCTGTTTTCCCTGCGTTTGAACCCGGTCCGGTTCTCCTTTTTCGGTATGAATATCCGCCGTCAGCAGGCGACAGACAACCGGCAGGCTCAATTGCACTTCTCCGCGGACAACACCATACAGGTTCAATGCCGGATCATCCTTTCGCGCCAGAACCTCTCCGGCAGAAAATTCCAACAAACGCGCCTGCTGTGAGATGTGTTTCAGTTTATCCGAAGGCATATTTGAAAATATATCAAATTTTTTTAAAATTTCTAAAGAAACCATGCCCACCTCATTTTTCAGGCTTCCGGGGAAGACGCACGCACTCATCCAGCACCTGTCGTATGATCGTATACGGATTTTCTTCATGATTCATGATGGCGTTAACCATAGTATCCAGACGGCCGTTGGCGGCCAGGTGCATTTCAACCCGCCTGAAAAGCTCGTAATTAATCATTTGAAGCGTCTCCTGATGGATTCGCTCCCGGCGTTTGTTCAAAAGCCTTCCGGTGTTTTTCAGATGGTCCTGATGGCATTTTAACGCCTCTGCCAACGCCACAATACCTTCATCCTCTGTCGATATGGTCTGCAGGACCGGGGGCTCCCAGAGTCGTTCGCGAATCTGGGCATCCTGTGCCACACGATTGGACACCTCGGCAAACAACTGATCGGCGCCCTGTCGATCCGCCTTATTAATTGCATATACGTCGGCAATTTCCATTACGCCGGCCTTCATGCTCTGAATCACGTCGCCCAGTCCGGGTACCAGTACCAGACAGACGGTATCCGCAATACGAATAATATCCACCTCATCCTGCCCCACGCCGACGGTTTCGATCAGAACGATATCTTTTCCGGAGGCATCCAGAACCTTGACGGCGTTGCCTGTGGCCTGCGCCAGTCCGCCCAGATACCCTCGCGTTGCCATGCTTCGAATAAATACGCCCGGATCCAGGGCTATTTCGCTCATTCTCACCCGGTCGCCGAGAATCGCTCCGCCGGTAAACGGACTGGTCGGATCTACAGCAATGATCCCGACCGTCAGACCCTGCCGGCGAAGGTGCCGGGTCAGTTTATCAGTCAATGTGCTTTTGCCCGCCCCCGGAGCTCCGGTGATTCCTATGATATAGGCGTTTCCGGTATGCTTGTAGAGCTTTTCCATGCACGGCCGGGCCCGGTCATCCTCATTTTCCAACCATGAAATCATCCGGGATACGGCTTGGGAGGAGCCTTTTATTATTTCAGCGGCGTAATCCATATTCATTATCAAGCGATCCTGATTGTGTTAACGGTCCCCGGACGGCAACTGTCGTGCCGCCGTCCGGGGACAATATTAAATGCATTACAAACTGTCCGATTTAGGGATTGAACCAACGTCGATCATGATGCGCACCGGTCATTTATTTCGAACTGCATCCTTTATGAAATCTACGATATCGTCCGTATTGGTGCCAGGACCAAAGATTGCAGCGATACCCGCCTCCTTCAGACTCGGGATGTCTTCTTTTGGAATGATTCCGCCTCCGACGACCAGGACATCATCCATATGTTTTTTCCGGAGCAGCTCAACGACCCGGGGGAAGAAATAATTATGCACGCCCGACAGACTGCTGAGGCCCACCACGTCCGCATCTTCCTGCAAAGCGGCTTCCACGATCATCTCCGGTGTTTGTCTCAAGCCGGTATAAATGACTTCCATGCCGGACTCCGCGAATATTCGACTCAGAAGTTTGGCACCTCGATCATGTCCGTCGAGTCCGGGTTTTGCCACGATTATTTTGATTTTTTTTTCTGCCATGATCTGTTACCTCCCTGTTAGATAAATTCCTTGGGTCGATATTCACCAAAAACATTGCGCCATACATCGCAAATTTCTCCGACGGTCGCCCGCGCCTTGACCGCCTGGATCACGGCGGGAACCACATTCTCATTGGTTCCCGACACCTCTTGCAGATGATTCAGGGCTTTTTCCCATTTACCGGTATCCCGTTTTGCACGCAGCTTTTTGAGTTTATCCGTTTCGATATCTCCCTGTTTCATATCGACCTTCAGAAGGTTGGTGAGCGGGGGCTCTTCCATGGTATATTTGTTGATACCCACATAGACCCGCTCTCCGGATTCGATGTCTTTAGGAACCGGTAGGAGCTGTTCTGGATTTCTTTTTGAATATATCCATGCTCAATTGCAGTCAGGGTGCCGCCCATGGCATCAATTTTTTTGATGTATTGATCGATTTCATCTTCAATCTGATCCGTCATTTTCTCCACGAAATAGGAACCGGCCAGGGGATCGATCGTCAATGTGGAACCGCTTTCTTCGGCCACGATCTGCTGGGTTCGAAGTGCCACAGTCACGGCTTCCTGCGTCGGCAGGCAAAGGGCCTCGTCATAGGAGTTGGTATGCAGGGACTGGCAACCGCCCAGCGCGGCGGCATAGGTCTGGAGTGCCACCCGGACGATATTGTTGAGGGGCTGCTGAGCGGTCAGCGTCACACCGCCGGTCTGCACGTGATAGCGAAGCATCATGGAGCTGGGATTTTTGGCGCCGAATCTCTCCTTCATTACTTTGGCCCAGTAGCGACGTGCGGCCCTGAATTTGGCCACCTCTTCCACGACGTTGGTAAAACAGTTGAAGAAAAAGCTCAGACGCGGGGCGAATGAATCCACATCCATGCCTCTGTCAATACAGGCCTGGGTATAGGCGATTCCATTGGCGATAGTAAATGCCATCTCCTGGGCGGCAGTGGAGCCCGATTCCCGGATATGATAGCCGCTGACGCTGATCGAGTTCCATCTGGGTACTTGCTTCTGGCAGTATTCAATCAAATCCACCGTCAGCCGCATGGTGGGTTTTGGCGGGTAGATATACTGCCCGCGGCAAATGATTTCTTTGAGTACATCGTTCTGGATCGTGCCGCCGACCTTGTCCATAGAAACGCCCTGCTCTTCGGCAAGCGACAGGTACATGGCCAGCAGTACGGGGGCCGGCGCATTGATGGTCATGGATGTGGTTACTTTATCCAGAGGAATCTGATCAAAAAGTACGCGCATGTCATCGATCGAATCGATGGCAACGCCAACTTTGCCGACCTCTCCCATCGCCAATGGGTGATCGCTGTCATAACCGGCCTGAGTCGGCAGGTGAAACGCCACACTCAATCCGGTCTGGCCCTGATCGAGCAGGTATCGGTAGCGCTCGTTGGTTTCCTTGGCGCTGCCAAAACCGGCATACTGGCGCATGGTCCAGTACCGTCCCCGATACATGGTCGGCTGCACCCCGCGGGTATAGGGATAATCACCCGGAAACCCCAGGTCCCTGCCATAATCCAGATCAGAGATATCCGGCGGGGAATAGAGCCTTTCCGTTGGAATCCCCGAAATACTGGTAAATACTTTTTTCTGCTCGCCTCGTTTATCCAGAACTTTTTTCAGCGTACCGTCTTCCCATTTTTGTTTGTCCTGCTTGATCTTTTCCAAATCATTTTTATTGAACATAATCTACCTCCTGCCATGCCTGTTCCACGTTAATAAATTTGGCGTCAAGTATCTGTTTTTTCGCCTGTTGCATGAAATTTTCAGCCCAAAGGCTGCTTGATTTTTTTAATGCTGCATTGAAAAACCAGGGGCATACAAAACCGAAATCGATTGATTGGTCTGTATTAAAAAAAGATAAACTATCGGGATTGATCTGAACCGCTGATTTTCCCAAACTTCCGGAATTAAACTTTTCGCCTTCATTAGAAATGTTAAAAACATTCTTCTCATGGACGGATAGGATGTGATAAAATCGTTTAATCGTTTTAAAAAAAGGACGATATGCCGAGGGGTTGTTTTAATCATAGATGAAAAATGAATACCCTCCGGGTACGGGCGGAGTTCAAGGGCTTTGCCGACATCAAATTGCCAGAAGTCCCAAATATCGATCAAACCCTTATTTCGTAACGGCCCCTAAGAATATGAACGGGCAAGGTAACTTTTGGAGCTGAGCCCTGAATCAGCGCAATTCCTGAACAGCAAGGCAGTGAAATAATAGCGTACAATATCCAAATCGATCATGTACATATTATTGATAAGAGTGCCGTCCAGGTTGTCGATATCAGAATCGGCAGAAATCTTAAAATGAAGGACAGAAATTCAAGTATTCAATGAGTCCTGAAATTTAAAGTGTAAAATCTGCTGACCTAACCATTTTTGAGCAAGGTGTTGAGTATACGCAGTGGGTTTGGATTTGGAAAAAAAATTAGAAGTATTAAAGTAACGAGAAAAAAAAAGACAATGACTGCATCAGATTAACTATCAATAGTGGTAACAATCATTCTCGTCCGCTTAAAGGGCTTATAACAAAAGTCATGTCTCCGGGGCAGGGCTTCTTTACAAAATTTTTTTTAATAAATATATAACTAATTATTATGTCAATATGTTTTATTGTCAATAAATTATTTTATGAATATTATTTATTTCTTTCGAGTATAGTTTTTGCTTCCTGCCATCGGCTGGTTGTTTTGACCTGACAGTCTCTTTTATTACGTGATAATATAGTCCCATTCATGCAACCGGATCAAACCAGTTCGTTTCCTGAATGCGACCCATAATTTTCCTTTCCGGGTTTGATCATAACTGCGGCCATATTCTCTTACGTGTAGTTTCCAAGTCCCGCCCGCTGCCGCCGTATCGTGCCGGAGAAGCCGGCAGCGGCCGGGACGGTTCTCACGACGTTATGATCAAACCCGCCTTTCTTTTTATTTTACTCATTTTTTAAGGAGGTTATGCCATGATGGACCTTCGTTTTTTTCATGAACTTATGAGTCGTCTGCAACGGACGCTCGCGCATCCCCTGGATCGGAGGCAGTTTCTCAAACTTCAGGCCCGATGCGCCGCATTGACCTGCCTGAGCGTTTCCGGGATCTCGATTCCGACCCTGCTCTATGGACAGGCATATCCGGACCTTGCCGTTGCAAAGGGTGCCCCCGGCCCGGCGGCACGGGCGGCGGTGGCGCTTGTCGGGGGCATGAAACGGTTTGTTAAGCCCGGAAACAAGGTGGTGATCAAGCCGAACATGAGCTTTGCATTTACCCGGGAGCCGGCATCAAACACCAGCCCCGAGCTTGTCCGTGAACTGGTGGCCATGGCCCGGGAAGCCGGTGCCTCCCGCGTACGGGTGCTGGATCACCCCCTTCGTTCCAGTGAGCTGTGTATCGAAGGCGTCAAAGACGCCTGCGCTGTTTTTGATGAAGACATTGTACAGGGGATCGACCAAAGCCGGTTTTTCAGGGAAACGCCGATCCCCGACGGCAAATCGTTTAAAAAGACCGAGGTCATGAAAGATGTTCTGGAGGCCGATGTGCTCATCGCCGCGCCGGTGGCCAAATCCCACTCAAGCACGGGGGTGAGCCTGTCCATGAAAGGGATGATGGGCCTGATATGGAACCGGTCGGTCATGCATTACCGCTATGATCTGAGTACGGCCATCGTGGACCTGAACTCCCTGCTCAAACCCGACCTGGTCGTTATCGACGCCACCCGGGTCCTGTCCACCAACGGACCGGCCGGTCCCGGCGAAGTGCTTTCGATAAACAGTGTGATCGCATCCGCCGATATGGTGGCGGCCGATGCCCAGGCCGTGGCCCTGTGCCAATGGTATGGACGGAAAATGGAGCCGCGTCAGGTCAAGCATATCCTCCTGGCCCATGAACGCGGGCTTGGACGCATGGATATCGAAAATCTCCGGATAAAAACAATAGACGCATAGGCCATACATTCATGACGTTTCAGAGACTTGTTCAAATTCTGAGCTTGGCCGCCTTTATTGGCCTTCTTTTTCTGGCCGCTTTTCCACTGGTATCTTCCGTGCCGGTGAATGTGTTTCTGCGCATGGATCCGCTGGCGGCATCCGGAACCTGGCTCAGCTCCCGAACCGTGTTATGGGTGTTCTGGCCGGCGGTAGTGCTGCTGATACTTGCCCCCGTTATGGGCCGGTTTTTCTGCGGTATGATCTGCCCCATGGGCACGACTGTTGACGGCTTTGACCGGACGCTCGGGAAAACGGATAAAGCCGAAGCGCCAAATATGATCTCCACAGCCGCCCGCCGCCCCCGGATAAAATATTACGTGCTGGCGTTTATCCTGGGGTCAGCCCTGTGCGGCATTTCGCTGGTGTTTGCAGCATCTCCCCTGTCCCTGATCACCCGGTTCTACGGATTGATTGTCTATCCGGCAGCCTGCCTGGCGGCCGATATCGGACTTGTCGTGCTGCGCCCGGTTGCGGATTTTCTGGATATCCCCTCACTGGTCTATGCCCGCATGCCCCTGCCGCGGTATGCGCTCCAGTGGGTATCCGCCCTCATGTTTGCCGGCATTTTTACCTGCGCGCTGATAACGCCCCGGTTCTGGTGCCGGTACCTGTGCCCGGCAGGCGCTCTGTTTGCCCTGTGCAGCGTAAAACCATTGATCAGACGTCAGGTAAGTGATACATGCATCCGTTGTGGCGCCTGCCAGAGGGCCTGCCCCATGCAGGCGATCGGAAGTGATCCGTTGAACACGGATTTTTCAGAATGCATCGTATGCGAAACCTGTGTGCGGGTATGCCCGGTGAATGCGGTTACCTTTTCCTCGGGACGCCACGCCGGCTCCTGCGGTTTCAATGCGCTTTTCGCCGATCGGAGGCAATTTGTTTTTTCCGGAATAACCGGCATTGCATCTGCCGCTCTCATGTATACGGGGCTGTATCAGCTTCACGGCAAACCGGGGCCGGGACAAATTTTACATCCTTCGATGATCCGTCCGCCCGGGGCGTTGCCGGAACCCGCATTTCTTGACCGGTGCATTCGCTGCGGCGAGTGCATGAAGGCCTGCCCCACCAATACCCTCCAGCCGCTCGGCCTTGCGGCCGGCGTATCCGGATGGTTCAGCCCCATATTGATTCCCCGGCGGGGGCCCTGTGAGGCTCAATGCAATGTATGCGGTCAGGTATGTCCGACCGGCGCGATCCGACCCCTTCCGATAGAAGAAAAAACATGGGCTAAAATCGGCACGGCCTATGTCATCCGGCATAAATGCCTCGCGTGGGAATTTGATCGCCGGTGCCTGGTCTGTGACGAGGTCTGCCCGTATAATGCCCTGGAATTCAGGCAGTTACCCGATCATTCCGTGGCTGTGCCCTTTGTGAACGAAAGCCGCTGCAGCGGGTGCGGGTTCTGCGAACATCACTGCCCGGTTCAGGCACAGGCCGCCATCGTGGTCGAACCCATGGGTGAAATCCGGCTGGCAGAGGGATCCACCCGGGATGCGGCAGTGGATGCGGGTCTGTCTTTAACGATTCGCCCCGGGGACAAGCTTCCGGCAGCTGAAGGGGAAAGAAACCAGGCACCCGAACTGCCGCCGCCCGGCTTTACATGGTAAGGGGTGTAATTTGGATGAACATCGCCATACGCCAGGTGCCGGTGATCAATGGCCAGATATCAGAGCTCGGTATGGCGATTTTATTGTTTTTGGGATACTATCGACACATTTGGCCATCATCAGGGCTCTTTCTGACTGAAATTACGGGGCACAGGGGCTCGATGAAAAAGCGATTGACAAGGAGCGGTAAAAAGGCTTTGACCGAACCCGGTGTTTTATCGGTTCGGGAATTAAATGCAATGTTTTGAAGTGAGGTCTCCATTGTGGGGTTAGCATCAGATATCGTAATTATCGTGGTTGCGGCACTGATTGGTGCGCTTGTTGCGCAACGACTCAGACAGCCGTTGATTTTAGGATACATATTTGCAGGCATCGTAGTAGGGCCGTACACCGGCGGGGTTACGGTCGGTGATATTCACGACATTGAACTGCTGGCAGAAATTGGAGTCGCCCTTCTTCTGTTTGCCCTTGGACTGGAATTCTCTTTAGGTGAATTAAAATCGGTACGAAAGATTGCTCTGATTGGCACGCCCGTTCAAATTCTTCTTACGATCGGTATTGGATTCTGCCTCGGTAAATATTTAGGCTGGTCCTCTGCGCGTGCAGTGTGGTTTGGTGCGTTAATATCTCTTTCCAGTACTATGGTCACCCTGAAGACCCTTATGGGCAGGGGGCTTGTGGGGACCCTTTCCAGTCGGGTAATGATTGGAATGTTGATTGTTCAGGATCTGGCTGTTATTCCGATGATGATTATCCTGCCTCAACTGAGCAATCCAGAGGCAGGCCTTCCCCTGTTAGCCGTTGCTGTAATCAAGTCGGTAGTGTTCCTCGTGCTGATGTTTTATCTGGGTCGCAAGCTGCTTCCCTGGCTGTTGTCGTATGTGGCTCAGTGGAACTCCAGGGAGCTTTTTATTTTATCCATAACCGCCATAGGGCTGGGTATTGGATATGCCACATATCTGTTTGGGCTCTCCTTTGCTTTCGGCGCTTTTGTTGCCGGAATGGTTCTCAGTGAGTCGGATTATGGTCATCAGGCGCTGAGCGATATTGTTCCATTAAGAGACATCTTTGGCCTTTTGTTTTTTACATCCGTTGGCATGCTCCTTGATCCGGCCTTTTTGTTTGAGAATTGGAAAATGATTCTCTTCCTGGTTTTAATCGTTGCGGTTTTCAAAGCCTCAATATTTTACGTGCTGGCCATGATATTCGGATATATCAATATTATTCCCATTGCAGTCGGTCTCGGGCTGTTTCAGGTGGGCGAGTTCTCATTTGTTCTGGCGAGGGTGGGCCTTGAATCGAATATCCTCGACAACGATCTGTATTCACTGGTGCTGGCTTTGTCGGTTCTGAGCATGCTCGTTACCCCATTTGTTTCAGCGATGGCAACGCCACTTTACAAGTTAAAAAAACAGTTATTTCATTATGAGCCGCTGCAGACAGAAAACATACCGCAATCCGGATTTGAAGATCATGTTGTCATTGCCGGTGGCGGGCGGGTGGGGCAATACATCGCTCAGGTTCTGACCCAGCTTGATCTCCCCTTTGTCATTGTTGAATTGAATCATCAGCGAATGCTTGAATGCAAGAATGCAAAATTTCCTGTAATCTATGGCGACATAAGCCAACCAACCGTACTGGAAGTATCAAAATTACTGAAATCAAGGCTTTTACTTATTACCATTCCTTCAGTGATTACGGGGCAGGCCATTGTAAAACAGGCCCATCGTCTTAAGCCTGAATTGCATATTATTGCCAGGACCGAGGGCGTTGAGCAAATGCGGGCATTATATGAAAGCGGAGTTTATATGGCACTGCTGCCGGAAATGGAGACGGGAATAGAAATTGCGAGACAGACGCTTATTCATTTTGAAATTCCTGTTGAAGCAATTCAGCAATATACGGATGCGGTTCGACAACAGTTTTATGCACCGATTTATGCATCAAACCAGGATCAGCAGCTGCTTGCCAAATTTGATAATATAAAAAATATGTTAGAAATTTCATGGGTCACACTTACACCCGGAAGCGGTCTTGTCAGCAGGAGCATTAAAGATGCGGCCGTTCGCACCAGAACCGGTGCGTCAGTTGTAGGGGTTATCCATGGAAAAGTATTTTATCCGAATCCTGAAGCCGATTATTTGTTTCAGCAAGGAGATCTGGTGGCGGTTGTCGGCAATCAACAGGAGCGGAGTGAATTCAGAAAATTGGCTGGGGTTGGTCAAACTGTCTGATGAAAAGGGGGGGCAGGCCCCTTAGGGCTCACTCAGAAATAACTTCACATTTTAAGCGCCGATGCATCCTGCCTGGCTGCGTTACGAAAGCTCGGAATATGCTTGATATTCCTTCACTTTCGTGCTTTGTCAGACAGGCGCCTCAACATTTAAAATTGCGAACTTATTTCTGAGAGAGCCCTTACTTTTATCGCATTGGATTTGAGAGACGGACATTATTCATTGGCGTGGAGAGCAACTATGAAAAAAAGCTGTCATTTTATTTATGTGTCTATTTTTTTAGTTATTTGTTTTTTCTCCTCCCTGCCGTTACAGGCTGAGGAAAAAATCGGGCTGTCTGACGGGCAGACCATCTATGTGCCGGCTTATTCACATATCTACAGTGGCGACCGTGAAAGGCCTTTTTTGCTGACGGTAACGTTAAGCATCAGAAATATTGATCCCGGGGATCAAATCAAAATCACCACGGTCGATTATTACGAAACACAGGGGAAATTCTTAAAAAAATATTTAGACAAGACGGTCATTTTAAACCCTTTGGAATCCATACGTTATATCATACCGGAACGAGACAAAAGCGGCGGATCGGGCGCCAGTTTTATCGTCGGATGGGAATCCGACAAATTTGTTAATCCGCCGGTTGTTGAATCAATAATGATTGGCACAGCCTCTCAGCAAGGCGTTTCGTTTACCTCTCGCGGTCAGGTAATCATTACATCGAAGTAAGCGTGTTGAACATCGGCTACGAAACACTTCTGCCTCGCTTACCCTGCACAGGCTTTTTCGGGCTTGATCATAACTGCGGCCACAGCGTCGTGAGGGACCGTCCCGGCCCCGATTGTCCCGCTTACTTTGAAATTAACGTGAACATATCAAATTATGGATGGGCGTTTCAGTTAAATGGATGTGATGTACCCTCAGCCCGTGATTCAGAAAAAACTCCGCTTTTTCTTCAAACGTACGAATCGATTCGGTGGTGAAAAAATTCAGTGTACCGTTTTTTGTGCAGACAGCGTCCATTTCCGGATGCCGTTTCAGATAATCCACCAGAGAGGCTGCAACGATTTTTCCCTGCGATATGATGCGGATATGTCCGGGAACGATTTTTATGATCTGCTTCAATAACAGGGGGTAATGTGTGCAGGCCAGGACAAGCGTATCGATGAGCGGATCTTTATCGATGAGACGGGTTATGTCTTTCCGGATAAAGTACGCGGCCCCGGGCGTATCGATTTCATTGTTTTCAACGATAGGAACCCACATCGGGCATGCTTCCTGATGTGTGATGATGTCATTGCCCCCGGATATTTTTCGTATTTCCATCGGATAGGAGTCAGATAAAACTGTGCCGGTGGTGGCCAGGATTCCCACGTGACGGGTTCGGGTAAGTTCGGGAATTTTTTCGACGCTGGGCCGGATCACGCCCAATACCCGTCTGTTCGGATCGATGCGGGGAATATCATTTTGCTGGAGGGTTCGAAGTGCTTTGGCCGATGCCGTGTTGCACGCCAGGATCACGAGATGACAGCCCATATCGAAAAGTTTGATAACCGCTTCACGGGTGTATTGATACACGATGTCATAGGAACGGGTGCCATAGGGCGTGCGTGCATTATCCCCGAGATAATAAAAATCATAATCAGGCAGTTTGTTTACAATTTCCTTCAGGATGGTCAGCCCGCCGTATCCCGAGTCGAAAATTCCGATCGGATGAATATCTTGAGTCATTTAAATGATCCGGTTATAAAAAATACATTAAAAAAACAGAAATTAATTCTTATTTACTGATTTTACCGGAAAAGGACAATCCTTTTTCGGGCTTGATCATAATTTCGGCCAGGTTGTCGCGGCCACTCTTCGGAACTATGGCCGAAGTTATGATCGAGCCTCTTTTTTCTGAATGAACAGCGGTGTGCTTGCAGGTCATGCACGGATCGGAAAAAAAATCAGCTGGCAGGCAAACCGTTACCGATGGTCCGTTATGGATCGGCCCATCGGCAACAGTGAGGCGGGGACAAATGTAAGCGTCGTATCAGATCTCAGAGGCAACCGTTTCGGGGGCCTCTTTTTTTTTGCCAAAACAGCCTTTTCCCAGAAGAATCAGGCTCAGCAAGATGCCGACGACCAGACCGGTGGTGGGGCCGGCCACGGCCAGCGCGCCCCCGGTAATTCCGGCGACACCTCTTTCGGCATTGGTGTCCACCAGATTCATGGCGATAAAGACACAGGCAAAGCCCTGAATTAACAGCGTCAGGGACAGCGCTACCGGAAGGGAGGGTTTGAAAATACAGACCAGGGGCAGAATCAGGCAACTGGCAAATTTCATAAAATTAAAACTGCCAGAACCGCCAAAAATAGAATCCATGGCATTTCGTCCCAGTTTATAACGCTCTGCAACAGCAACCGTCATTGCCGCCCACAGGGGCCCGGCCAGTGTAACGGTCGGTGCAAAGCTGCCTTCCAGAAAATTTCGTATGGCACACATTAAATTTAACCGATTCGCGTTGGAGTCGACGATTTCATCCGGCCGGAAATTTTTTTGTGCCTCCATGACGATGGTCTGTCCAACGATCATATCGCCGAATGCAACAATATAAGCCACGATGGCCATGGGAAGGGCTTTCATCCATATATCCAGAGGAGGTATGCCGGCACCGAAAATCGAATAGGTCGTAAACACTTCCTTGACCTGGGGAATGAAAAACAGCCCTGATTGCCATTCCGGCAAAGGAATTTCTCCGGTCAACCATCCGACGATAATTCCCAGTATAATTCCGGGGACGATTCCGTAATGTGCTATTTTGACGAAGATGCTTTTTGAACCAATGCCGGCCGAACGAACTTTTTGGGTAAATCCCTTTGAAAACAGCAGATAAAAGGCAAACAGGCCGCCCAGCGTAATACTGAACGGGTATTTATAAAATCCGGTACCGGAGGGTAAAAATCCGTATTTACCGGTTATCGCGGCGATGCCGGCGCCCAGAATAATTCCGGATTGCATGGCTTTGGGGACGATATCGATCAGCTTTTTCGCAAATCCTGTCAACCCCATGATCAGGAAGATGACGCCGACCAAAAGTTGAACTGCAATTAACGCATGAATTCTGTCGATTCCGACACCGAATTTGAGTAAAAATGCAAGCATCAGCGGAACTGCCGGAGAAATCCAGCCCGGAATCAGGGGGTCGCCGAAGACCTGGTGAAGACAGTAGGTGAGTTCGTGAAAACATACAATTGTCAGCGCAACTTCAAATGGCATTCCAAATACATCCTGGAGAACGGCGACAGCCCCCATGCCCGTAACGAACATGACCATGGCCTGAAGGATCTCGGTCATCTCAATGCCCCAGTGAATAAATGGAATTCTGATTTTAAACGGCCCGAAAGGGATATATGGAGTTTCCTCCCCGTATTTTCTTCGAATTTTAGTCAAAAAAACAGCCATTCGTTTATTCCTCCTTGTTTGGTACTGGAAAATCAACTGTTGCCCCGGCATATCTAACCAGCTCAATTTTATTAAGTTTAAAAATTTTCCTTTCCCTGTTAAATACGTAACCTCATAAAATTTAAATTGAAAAACGGTAAGTAAAGATTTATGTCATCTGCTTAGATGGCATCGGTACGATTGGGTAGATCAGTGATTGTTTTGCAATATGAAACAAATCGTATCCAAACGGCTATTTACAATTAAATAAAAAAATGTTTAATTGTATCAAAATGTAATACAAATGGAACAAACCTTATCATAAGGTTAATTATACCCAATCGATATGAGAGTCAAGCCGGAATCTGGCTTTTATAAATAAAAAATATCGTTATAACTATCAGATATTAAAATATAATTATAGTTATTAAATATTATGGATATTGTCTTGACAAGCCGGAATGGGTTGTACTATTTTATAGTTTTAATAAAAGGGGGTTTTATAATATGGAACATGCTGAATCAAGCTCGAATTCTGTGGAAAAGGCGCTCAAAATCCTATTGGCCTTCAGGGTGGAACACCCTTCGTGGGGGGTAAGGGCATTAAGTAAGCACCTGGGATTCAGTCCGGCGACGGTCCAGAGAATCTTGCAGACTCTGAAATCGTACAATTTTGTAGCGCAGGATCCCGAGACACGTCTGTATTTTATGGGTGAGGCTGCATATGATTATCTGGGGTCCTCCCTTGAACCCCATTCAATGAGGCGGATCGCCGCTGCGTTTATGAATCGGCTGTTGACATCGACCCGGGAGACGATTCATCTGAATGTCATCCAGGATAATATGCGCTTGTGCATTGATTGCGTGGACTCCTCCCAGCCTTTAAAAGGGACTATACCGATCGGTTCGACCTCTCCCCTGTATGCAGGCGCAACCCCCAAGTGTCTTCTTTCGTTTGCGTCTGCCGATTTTACGGAAACATACATCCGGAATTTAAAAATTGAACCGTTTACGAAAAATACCATCAACAATATTAAATTACTCAGAGAGGATCTGGAAAATATACGGAAAAAAGGATTTGCTCTCAGCATGGGGGAACGATCCGCCGGCCTTGGATCCATCAGTGCCCCCGTACTTGATCTTGATGGCAGATTGCTTTGCTGTCTGAGTGTGGATATTCCGGAAATCCGTTTTAACGATGAAGCGCATCGAAATTTTTGCATCCGTGAGCTGCTGGAAGCAACGCGGGAGTTTTCAAAAGTAATGGGTTATCAGGGGGGTGATGAAAATTTTGTCGATGAAAAATCGGATTCATGACTGCTATCCCCAGCGGTCAGTAACCAAGCATCCCCCTTTTCCCGAAGGGGGATTCCCGGGGGGGGGAGCAGATACCTGAAGCACCCCTGTTTTTCCATCCAATCCGGGTATTTTATATCCATTCCCATCTATCCTCGATCAGCCGCCCCTTTTTTTATAATCGGTTTGTCCGGAAGTTTTTAAATCACAGGGTTTAAATTTATAGTATCTTGCTGCTCCCTTGAGGATGTTATAAAGATAAAAACCCGATGCCTTTTTTCTCAAACGACGTGCCCCTCCAGCGATAGCGCTGCGCAGTCGGTTTGAAGGTCGCTGATTCAAGGAGATGAAGGTGACGGTGAGACCGGTCGGGTCTCACCGTCGGGAGGCAGGAGATAATGTGAACAGAAAACAGCAGTCAATCGATGGGGGAAGGGGGAAAGGGTTACCCGTAAACGGATAACCCCTTCGGCTTACATGGCTGAAAGATACAGGTTGATGATATCTTTCAGGGTGCTCATTCTGGGGTTGATTTTGACATTTCCGCTTAACATGGCATCTTTTGCCATCTCTTCAATTTTATCTTTTTTAACACCGACTTCGGTCAGCGTTTTCGGGATTCCGACATCATCGGCGAGGTTCTGAACCGCTTCGATGGCAATCGGTGCGGCTTCCAGGTCTGATAATCCGGAAACATCTTCTCCCATAAGGGCGGCAATTCGTTTGTATTTGCCATGATCCGCCAGCATATTATATTCCATAACCTTTGTGAGGATGATGGCGTTAGCAACGCCATGAGGAACATTGAAAAAACCGCTTAGCGGATGGGCCATGGCGTGAACATTACCCAGTCTGGCAATACCAAAGGCGATTCCAGCCAGATTGCTGGCGACACACATTGCGCCGGCCGCTTCCATATCCGCACGGTTTGCGACAAAAGCTCTCAAGTATTTACCGATCAATCGAATGGCTTCCGCACCGAATGCATCCGTGAAGGGGGAGGCAACCAGATTGGTGTAAGACTCGATTGCATGGGTCAGTGCATCCATACCACAAGAGGCCGCAATGTGTGGCGGAATAGATGTCAGGACGGTCGGATCAAGAAATGCGACTTTGGGGAGGAAACGATAGCTCACGATTGTCATTTTATAATTTCGAGCACGGATGGTGATGACAGCAAACGGAGTGACCTCACTGCCGGTCCCGGCGGTTGTTGGTATCGCCAGGATGGGAAGCGGATCTTTTTCAAATTTATCAACGCCTTCATACTTGTCGAGGTTGCCGCCATTGGTCATTAATATAGCGGCGGTTTTTGCCACATCCATGGGGCTGCCACCGCCGACGGCGATAAAGGCGCCCGCGCTGATGGCTTTAGCCGTTTCGGCACATTGATAACAAGTGTCCGTACTGGGATTGGGTTCAACCCCGTCAAAAATATTATAGGTAATTTTTTTTTCGTTCAGGGCCGCTTCTACATTCTTCAACAGACCTGCACCGATAACGCCCTTGTCCGTAACGATCGTCACCGTGTCGGTATTCAGCACTTTAATTTCGGATGCCAGTTTGTTTTTGATAGCGCCGATTTCATAAACAAGTTTTGTAGGAAGGTAAAATCCAAATGCCTGATTGTAATTTTTCATTGCTACTTCCTTTCGTTGGGTGTGGTAATTTTTAATATTGTGTAACGGGCGGAATCAAACAGCCTCTCATGGCAACTGTCAGTCCGCATTAGAAATTCATCACCTCATCAAGTTCGGCCGGATCGATATCAAACACCAGCTTTTTTGGCCCCAGAGTTTCTTTTCTGAAAAATTCGGGCAGTCGGTTGTCGGCTTTGGTAAAACCCGCTTTGGTATTAAACTTTATCTCCAGCCTCAGGATGCTTTTCCCCATCTCGAGAAGATCTTCCACGCTGGTTTCTTTTCCCGTTGCTGCCGAAATCAATCGGGCAATACGTTCCATGGAACCCGGAAGCGGTCCGACAAACAGGCAAAGCCCCATATTGTCGACAACGGTGGACATGATCTGCAGATCCCGTGATACAGCAACCTGTCCTTCAGACCGGTTGGGATCGACCCCCCCCCGTCCCGGAAGACAGTTTCCAGCCGTATGATCGCCGCCCATCGTTGAGGTGGCATAGGTGATTCCTGTTCCTTTGAGCGCTCTCGGGTCATAGCCGGACATGGCTTGCCCTTTTGTCGCCGGTACCCGGGTAATTCCCAGCACTCTTCCCGTTACCGTGGCACCCTGACCGATTAATTTGCCCAGAACCGTCCCCCTGGGAAGTTCATTGAGCAGGGAAATGGCGGCATCGCCGTCACCAAAAGCGGCAAGGCCTGCTTCCATGGCCACGCCGATGGTGACACCAATTTCCATGGTATCGACACCGTAGTCATTGCATAAATAATTTAATTTGGCGATCACGTCCAGTGAATCGATTTCCAGGTTGGACCCCATCAGGGCGATGGTTTCATATTCCAGGCCGGATACCACGTAATTACCATCCAAATCGTTGTACACATTGGAACACCGGATGGCACACCCCGGTGAACACCCATGGCCGACCTTTCCGCCGCGTTCGTTGATGGTTTTGGTCAGCATCTGGCCGTTTATTTTTTCCGATCCTTCAAATGTTCCCATGCTGAAATTTCGGGTCGGCAGTCCGCCGTTCTGGCTGATCGGGTTAACCAGTACAGCAGTTCCGAAATTATGAAGGCCTTTTCCGCTTTCGACCAGCTGTTTTGCCCATTCCTTGGCCTCGGCATTGAACGCTACTTTATCGGTCATTTCGAACAAATGCCCGTCAGCACCGGTATCATCTATAATAATAGCTTTAATGTACTTGGACCCCATGACGGCGCCCATTCCTCCACGGCCGCAATGCCGGTTCGGCAGGCCATCCATATCGGTAATGGCCACGGTGGCAGTTCCCATTTGCATCTCGCCACCCTGTCCGATGGTAATAAAGGATGCTTTGGTGCCGTAGGTTTCCTGGAGTTTTGTCGTTGTTTTGAAATTACCGAGGCCGGTCAACCCTTCTGCGGGTACGATCTGAATCGAATCGGCCGTAACGCTCAGGGTATTCCAGACAGGGGTTGCCGGCTTTCCTTCCAGAATAATGGCTTTTATGCCAAGTTTTGCCAGTTTTGTAGCGGCGGTGCCGCCCCCGTTGCTTTCTTTGATTCCGCCGGTATGCGGACTTTTTGCGCCGACCGATAAACGGCCGGTGCTGGGAACACGTGTTCCGGTAAACAGGCCCGGGGCAATGACAAGTTTGTTTTCCTCTCCGAGGGGATGACACTCGGGGTCTACCTCATCGGAGAGTATCTGTGTGATCAGTCCTCGTCCGCCAAGGAGCGCGTATTCTTTCGGAACCGGTTCCCTGGTGACGGTATGGGTTGTCAGGTTTACTCTGATCAGATCCGCCATTTTGTTTTACCTCGTTTTTTGTGTTTTTGGGTTAACCGTATTGGGCATCAGTCAAGCGGCATGAATCAACACCTCAGGTTGTTGCCTGGGATTCTTCCAATGCCTTTTTTTCAGCCGGTGTCGAATCTTCCGGTTTTTCTTTCATGAACGAATCTTTGCCCAGGAGAAAAAAGCTCAGCACGAGGCCAACGACCAGACCCACTGTCGGTCCGGCGATAGCCAGTGCGCCGCCGGTGATACCGGCAACCCCGCGTTCAGTATTGTTTTTGACCAGGCCCATGGCAATATAGACACAGGCAAACCCCTGGATCATCAGGGTCAGGGAAAGGGCGACCGGCAGGGCCGGCTTGAAGATGCAGATCAGGGGCAGAATCAGACAGCTGAGGAATTTCATGATATCAAAAGATGCCATACCGCCGATGATCGAATCCATGGCCTTGCGGCCGAGTTTGTACCGCTCGGAAATAGCCACCGTCATGGCTGCCCACAGGGGGCCAGCCAGCGTTACCGTCGGTGCCAGGGAGCCTTCCAGCACGTTTCTTACACCACAAAGGAGGCTCAAGCGGTTTGCATCCGGATCGATTTCTTCATCGGTTCTGATTTTGTTGGCCTCATTGACAACCGTCTGTCCCAGGATCATATCGCCGAAGGCAATGATATACGCCACCAGGGCCATCGGGATCGCGTTGATCCAGGTGCTCATCGGCGGAATCCCGACCCCGAAGATGGACATCTGCTGGATGCATTCTTTGAATCTGGGGATGAAGATGATGCCGGATTCAAATTTTGGCAAAGTAACTTCGCCGCTGATCCAGCCCACGAGAATTGCCAGAATGATTCCGGGAACGATACCGTAATTGGCGATTTTGATGAAGATGCTTTTCGAATCCGAACCCTCTTTTTTAACCCTGTCCGTAAATCCTTTGGAAAAAAGGAGATACAGCGCCAGCAGGCCGCCAGCGGTGATGCTGAAGGGGTATTTGGTGAGTCCTGCGCCGCCGGGTTGGAAACAGTATTTTCCCGTGATCGCGGCAATTCCGGCGCCCAGGATAATTCCGGACTGCATGGCCCTGGGAATGTGGTTGATCATTTTTTTTGCCAGCCCGGTCAGACCTAAAATCAGGTAAATGATACCCACCAGCATCTGCAGCGCGATCAGTGCCTGAATTCTGTCTTCACCCACACCGTATTTCAGAAGAAAGGCGGTTGTCAGCGGGATGGCCGGTGTAATCCAGCCCGGTACCAGCGGATCGCCGAATATATTTTGAACACAATACATCAATTCATGAAATGCGACGATGGTCAGCGCCAGTTCAAATGAGATTCCGAACATATCCTGCAGCAGAGCGATTGCCCCGAGAGCAGTGACAAACATGACCAGGGCCTGGTAGACCTCGGCCATTTCCACGCCAAAATGAATAAAGGGTAATCTGAATTTGAAGGGCCCCATGGGAATATAAGGCTGCTCTTCACCATGCTTTCTTTTCGCTGTAGGGAACATGATAGCCATTTGTAAACACTCCTCTTAATTAAAGTAACAACACACCCGAATATGTATACATTATCAATTGTAAGGCAACCGGCATTAATTTTTCTGCAGACGCTGCTGCTGAACTATAATTGAGCCCCCCCTTCTGTTTAAAATCCAACCGTTATCTGTAATTCTGAAACCATTGGGTTATATGCGCTATGGTAATATATTATGGAACGGCCGTGGTATATTTTGTTCTGTAAAATGAAACAAATATTGCAAATCTTGTTTTTTGTATCGTTCGGCCAGTTAAATTTGTACCATAATTCAAAACATATTTATAATTATACATAAAAAAGATTGATGTCAAGAGGAAAATATTGAAAATATACATGCGATAATTTTAGGCATAACCTGTTAAAATATTAAGATTTTAGCAGTATACACCGTTTTTCCGGGTGTCATTGAATGGTTTTTATTGAGATTGTTTTATGTCAAATAAAATTTATATTTTTTGTTTTGCTACAAGAAACACTAAGGGCGGGCGGGTTTTGATCGTTTTGTATATTGTGCCCTGTGGTGGAACAAAAGCGGCGTCAAAATAAAATCGGGTTGAAAGGCCTTGTTTTTATCGATCCACAGGGGACGGAATGAATCGCGCGACAGGAAAAGGGGAGCAGCCTTAAAATACATTCAAAAGGTATCGGGTGTGCAGGCCGGAAAGAAATTTGCGGTGCAGGGTCCTGTTTCGAAAAATGTTGATAACGTGTTCATGAATTGTTCATAAGTTTTATTTTAATAATTTCTGAAGGCCCGGCTGGAAAGAATTTAAATGAATTCATGCAGGAATCGGAAAGGGGGATGGTGACGATGCAGGCAAGGCATTTTTTTCTCTTCCTTTCCTGCGTTTGGGTGAACCGGGTGAATCGTTTCTTTTATATGAATTTATATCGGGGAAGGTCTTTTTCCAGATAACCGATAAATTCCTCCGCCTTTTCAATCGGGGCTCTGGTGACCAGGCTGACGCAGATATACAGGCCTGTGCAAACGATGACTCCCCAGACGCCGGGCCATAATCCCAGGGGCTTGAGTCCGGTCAGCTGGAGGATCAATACCAGTGCCGCGCCGCCGATCATGCTGGTCAGCGCCCCGGCAGCGGTTGCTTTCTTCCAGAAAAAGGCCCCGATAATGCTGGGCACCGCCATCAGCAGACCGGCCGACGCCGCCGAGGACAGGGGTGCGATCATGAAGGCCAGACCGGTTTTTCCGGCGGCCCAGTAGGCAAATACGAAAAAGATGGCAGCCAGTATCGGAATAATGCGTTTTCCGATTTTCAATTCGGTTTCTTCAGATATTTTAGCCTTGAATCCGTTTTTTACCAGATCGCGGCTGCACATCGAGGACAGTGTCAGCAAAATCGAGTCAATCGTGGAAATGGCGGCCGATAGTATCCCGACCATCACGATGATGGCGATCAGCTTTGGAATAATCGCCAGGGCCAGCAGCGAAGGGGTTGCCAGATCCGCAGAAGCCAGGTCCGGAAGCAGCAGCCGGGCGCTGAATCCCCACAGCACGGATACCAGTGTGTAGATTAATCCGAAAATCAGAAACCCACCGATCATCTGCTTGAACGCCGTGACGGATTTGGGCACAAACAGCCGCTGGGTCACCTGAGGGTTGGACAGTGAAAAAAACAGCCAGGGCAGGGCAAGACCGAAAAATACATTGAACCGGAACAGACCTGAGCCCGCCAGCAGTTCCGGGATTTCCGTATTCATGCGGTTAAAAAATGGCTCGATCCCGCCGAATCCTTTATATACCACAAAGAAAAGGGTCACCACGGAGGTGACCATCATGATCACCACCTGCAGGGCATCTGTCCAGGCCACCGACCGAAGCCCGGCCATATACGACCATACGATGGCCAGCAGGGTGGCGATGGCCATGGCCGTGATCAGGGAAATGGCGCCTTTGGAGACAACGGACAGCAGATACCCGATTCCCATCAGCTGAATTGCCGCATAAGGAATCAGGAAAACCAGACACAGCACGGTGGCGATAATTCCTACGGCCCGGTTCTGGTATCGGTCTGCCAGAAGCTCGGCATGGGTCAGGTAATCGTATTTATGTCCCACCAGCCAGAACCGGGGCCCGAAAAAGACCACCAGCACCAGACCGCACAGGTAGGTCAGTTCATATCCCAGAGCGCCCACCCCCAGTTTGTAGGTCAGACCGGCCAGGCCCACCATCATGAATGCGCTGTAGGTGGTTGCCGCGTAGGTCAGGGCGGATACAATTCCGCCCAGCTGGCGGTTGGCCAGAAAGAACTCATTCATGCCGGTGCCGAGTTTTTTTCTCGCCATAGCGGCCACCACAACCCCGATGACGATATAAACCGACAAAACTGTCCATGCGTAAAAGGCTTCGTTCATGGTCTTGATGATCCTTGTGTGTTATTTTCCCGCCATCCGGCAAACATGATGAACATGCTGATAATGGCCACGATGACCCAGGCCACCCAGAAAAGAAAACTTCCCGACAGCCGGGGAACATGACCGAATATTAAAAACGGTACGGTAAAATCGATGACCAAAAGAAATATGAACCATAAAACCCATGCCCGGAAATGTTTTCCCATAAGTGTCCTCTCGATTATCTGACCGGTCAAGCCGGAATAAATCATTTTGTCAGTTAAAAGCTAATAGTCAAAAAAGCGAACCCTGTCAAACCGAAAACAGGTGATTCGTGTTGAAAACGGAAGTGACCGCAAATAAGCACGAATTTTATTCCCCCCCGGCATATGCATGAGGAGCCGCAGGAGATGAACGCCATTGCATCAATGTCTATAATATTGTCTATAACATGTTCATAGGTTCGGGTTTGATCATAATTTCGGCCGCGTTGTCGCGGGCCCCGTCCCGCCCATTGCCGGCATCTTTTCCCCCGATCGCGTCATGTCGTACGCCGGGAACGGGCGGGATTCCGCGGTCACTTATATTTTTTCAAATGACAAATAAGGGTTGAATATGACTTTTTACATAGCCATCAAAATGGGGGTTACATCGGATGAAAATAAAAATATTCTTTAATGTCGATCGCCCCTGAATGAGTTTTTTACCAAATGTTCATAAAATGTTCATAACCTGTTTATAAGTTATGGGGCCTGTGCAGGACGCTTTTTTCGGAAGTATGCGGAAACGCGTCGCAATGGTGTTTATCCGTTGAAGAAACGGTAATTCTGATGGAAAATAAAAAAAACCGTTAAGTGGCATTGCCCTGCAGTTTCGGGTACGGGGCTGGTTCGGGCAAAAATCTTGACAATCTCCACATGGTGTGGTTTGAACAG